>CAYVKM010000021.1:0-46570 GCA_964452045.1 uncultured Calditrichaceae bacterium | reverse complement strand
ACCATTTATTAATTAAAATTCACTTTGGTCCGTTTTTTACATAATTACCAAAAAATAAATGAATTCTGAAATTGAATATGCCGCTCTGGGTGATACTCACCGGATTGGCGCCTCTGCCCATTATCTCCGGATGGGAGATTGGGGTATTTTACTGGACGCCGGTTTGGACCCCCATTCAAACGATGCCCCGCTTTTACCGGATTATGAAGCAATTGCCGGCTCTCCGGTAAACGCCATTATTATTTCCCACGCCCATTTGGACCATCTGGGTTCTCTCCCGATTGCCTTACGTTATTTTCCCCATGCCCGGGTTTACATGACCCCTGCCACGGCGGCCCTGAGCGAGACTATGCTGTTTCATTATCTGCGGGTACAGGAGCGAAGAGCACTGGAAAATGAAATTAAATTTCAGCCATTTTATTCGATGGAAGAGGTCGAGAACATTCTCTATCTATTTCAGTCCTTCAAATATAATTTTCCCTTCAAAATCCACGGATTTCAGGAAAGTGAGATCGAGGTTACTTTCTGGGATGCCGGTCATATCCTGGGATCCGCCGGAGTGGAAATAAGCTGGCGAAAAAACCGATTGTTTTATACCGGCAATACCAAGAAGTCCTCACAATTTATCCTAAAAGGAGCCCGCTACCCGGAATCAACCGATTTTCTCATCACCGAATCAACTTATGGTGATAATAAATCTGCCCCGTTGATCAAGAAGCAAAATGAGATCAACCGGTTTGCTCAATTTCTGCAGAACCGGATTAATATGGGTGGATCGGTTTTGATTCCGGTCTTTGCCCTCGGCCGTACCCAGGAAATTATGGTCTTGCTGCATCGACTCATTCAGCAACGGAAAATTAATCCGGTTCCCATTTATTTGACCGGATTCGGCATTAAGATTAACCGGATCTATGATAATCTCTTACACCGGGTCTACCCGAATTTCCAGCCCAAATTGCTGCGCACCATTGCCTATGATACTTTGCGGGGAAGGCGTTACCGGAAACCCTCGATTATTCTGGCCACTTCCGGGATGATGCTGACCAATACTGTTTCCTATGAAATCGCCACGGATTTCCTGACTGAAGTTCGCAATGGGATTGCTTTTGTTGGCTGGGCCGATCCGGAAACACCGGGAGGGATATTAAGACAGATGAAACAGGAGAAGGTAAAAAAGGTATTTGGCCTGGTTGAACTGGCCTGTGCCGTCGATATTTTTCAATTTTCGGCCCATTCCCAGCGGGAGGAACTTCTTGCTATGGTTAAACAATTGAATCCATCAATAACCATACTAACGCATGGGGAAGTTCCGGCACTGGAGTGGATGCAGGACAATATCATAAATCGTATGTTATCTGAGAAAACTGTTATTCCGGAAAAATTAGAGCACATTGTGTTATCCAAATGAATTATTACAGATGAGTTTATTCGATTTTATGATAAATCCGCTTCGGATTTCAGGAACACCATACAGTTTAAAAAAACCTTGCAAAAATTTATACCGTTCTTTAAATTTGCAAGCTTTGATAATAACTAATGTAAGCTTGAGACGGTAACCGATTTTAGTATCATGTTTGAAGATCTGACAGCGAAACTGGAAGCGACGCTTAAGAAGATAAGAGGTCAGGGTAAACTTACTGAAGAGAACATCGCAGATTCCCTGAAAGAAATTCGCCGGTCGTTGCTTGAAGCTGATGTAAATTATAAGGTGGTGAAGGAGTTCATCCAGCGGGTCCAGGAAAAGGCGGTTGGTGAGGAAGTGCTCCGCAGTGTTACTCCCGGTCAGCAAATCGTCAAAATTGTATTTGATGAATTAGTACAGCTGATGGGTCAGACCCAGACCGATTTGAAATTGTCCGGGATTCCACCCGCCGTGGTCATGCTTACCGGTCTGCAGGGTTCTGGTAAAACAACATTTGCCGCAAAATTAGCTAATTTTTTGCGCAAAAAGGGACGACATCCTATGCTGGTGGCGGCAGATATTTATCGTCCCGCGGCCATCAAGCAGTTGCAGATATTGGGGAAGAATTTAAATATTCCGGTTCATGCGGAGGATTCTAGCGATGCAGTAAAGATTTGTCAGGGTTCGATAAAGGCTGCCCGAGAGAAGGGTGCCGATGTGGTAATCCTGGATACTGCAGGCCGTCTGCATATCGATGAAGAAATGATGGCAGAGCTCGAGCAGATTAAAGCAACGCTCAAACCCCAGGAAATTCTGTTTGTTGCGGATGGCATGACCGGCCAGGATGCGGTGAACGCAGCCACACAATTTATGAATCGTCTGGATTTTGATGGCATTGTCCTGACCAAAATGGATGGCGATGCCCGGGGTGGTGCGGCACTTTCCATTCGACATGTTACTGAACGGTCGATCAAATTTGTCAGCACCGGGGAAAAATTGGATGCCATTGAACCATTTCATCCGGATCGGATGGCTTCCCGGATACTGGGAATGGGTGATGTGGTCAGTTTGGTGGAAAAAGCCCAGGAAACAGTTGATCTGGAAGAAGCGGAAAAACTGGAGAAAAAACTGCGTAAACAACAGTTTACTCTGGAGGATTTTTACGATCAATTGCAGCAGATAAAAAAGATGGGGCCGCTTGAACAGATTTTGGGTATGATTCCCGGGATTGGAAAACAGCTCAAAAATGTCCCGGTTGGCGATGATGCCTTTGTGCAGGTGGAAGCGATTATTAATTCTATGACCCGGGACGAGCGGCGTAGGCCTCAGATTATCAATGGCAGCCGTAGAAGAAGAATTGCGATGGGAAGCGGGACCAGAGTACAGGATGTAAATCAATTACTGAGACAGTTTGACGAAATGCGCAAAATGTTTAAGAAAATGAAAGGTGGAAAATTTCGGGGAGCATTTAAACCCGGTGCTTTACCATTTTAGAAAAAAATATGTGTAAAAAAACGGAGGTATAGTTTGGCAGTCAAAATCAGATTGAGACGATTGGGTCGTAAAAAGAGACCATTTTATCGTATAATTGCAACCGATTCTCGTGCGCCAAGAGATGGTAAATTCATTGAAGAAATAGGATTTTACGATCCGCTTTCAGAACCGGCTACGGTAAAGGTGGAAGAAGATCGTATTATGTATTGGCTGGGCGTAGGAGCAGAACCCTCAAAAACAGTAAAAAACATTTTGAGCCGGCAGGGTATTATCTTGAAATTCGATTTGCAGCGGAAAGGCGTTCCGGAAGAAAAGATAAGTGAAGAGCTGAAAAAATGGGAAGTAATGCAAATAGAACGCTCGCGGCGAATTGAACTTAAGAAGACTGAAGCAGCTGAAGCGAAAAAGAAAGCCAAAGAAGAAGCAGAGGCCGAGAAAGAAGAGGCTGCCAAAGCTGAGGCTAAGGTTTCCGAAGAAACAAAAGCCGAAACAATAGAGACAACAGAAACGGTTGAGGAAGGGAAAGAAGCCGAGACTCCGGTAGAGGCATCTGAGAAGGAAGCCGTTGAGCCGGAACCGGTTAAGGAGGAAGTAAATGAAGAATCTGTTGCGGAAACCGTGAGCACGGAAGAGGAGGTAGAGGGGAATAAAGCGGAAAAAGATTCAGAAGAATCCAAAGCAGAGAAAACTGAAGAACCGGAGCAGGCAAAGGCGGAAGAGGCAGAGCAGGAAGAAGAACCGGCAAAAGAGAAGACAAAGGCTAAAGAGAAAAAGAAAAAAGTAAAAGAAGATACCAGCGAAGAACAGGATGCAAAAAATGAAGAATCATCAACCGAAGATGGAACAACTGCGGAAAAAACAGATAAAAAAGAGGAGTGATTATCTTATTGTTGGTCTTTAGCTTGTGAGTTTTGAAATGCTCAAACTAATTAATTACTCTTAAGGAGGAAATGGTAATGAAAGAATTTGTCGAATTCATCGCAAAGCATCTTGTGGATAAACCTGAAGAGGTTGAGGTGACCGAAGTTGAAGGCGAACGAGTGACGGTTTATGAGCTCCGCGTGGGGGATGGAGATCTTGGAAAAGTGATTGGGAAACGGGGTCAAACTGCCAAAGCTATTCGCACTTTATTAAGTGCTTCGGCGGCAAAGATGGGTAAAAGAGCCGTTCTGGAAATTTTAGAATAGGTAATTAAACATATTTTAAGTATTCTGAATAGATTCGGGAGAAAAACTCCCGAATCTTTATTTTATGTCAGATATAGATAAAAGCTTTATTGCGGTAGGTAAAATTTTACGCGCGTACGGGAATTCCGGTTGGTTAAAAGTGTTAGTTTATTCGGGATTATCTTACCGGTTTCGGAATTTAGATGTGATTTATCTGAATGGGCCATTGGGAATGGAAGGCCGGATTCTCAAGGAAGTGAAAGAAGAAAATGAAGTTATTATTAAACTGAAAGGAATTGATTCGCGCGAAGATGCAAAAGAATTAGTGGGAGCGGAATTGTTCCTTCCGGAAGCAGAGTCGGTCACATTACCGGAAAATTCCTATTTCAGGCATAATTTGATCGGCTTGGAAGTTATTGACCACGAGAAGCAGAATATTGGTATTGTAGAAGATATCTTAGAAATGGGTGGGAATGACATTTTGGTGGTTCGTGGTAATAAAAAGGAAATACTGATACCGGCAGTGACAGAATTTGTAAAGTCGGTCGATTTAGAAGCAGGAAGTATTTTAGTTCGTTTATGGGATGGAATGTAATGCGTATTGATGTGATCACGGTTTTTCCCAGGATACTGGAATATCCCCTGAACGAAAGCATTCTAAAACAGGCGCAGAAACGGATTGAACTTGATATTCGCATTATTGATTTGCGGGACTTTGCCACGGATAAACATCACAGTGTGGATGATTCACCTTACGGGGGCGGGCCGGGAATGATCTTAAAACCGGAACCGTTATTCAGAGCATTTGAGAAAATACTGGGAAAAGGCAAAAGGAAAAAAACAACCAAAATTGTTTTTCCCACTCCCCAGGGAAAACTTTTTACCCAGAAGGTTGCCGAAGAATTAAGTAAAGCAGAAAGATTAGTTATGGTGTGCGGACATTACAAGGCAGTAGATCAGCGGGTGATTGACACCTGGGTAACCGATGAAATTTCGATCGGAGATTATGTGCTCTCCGGAGGAGAAATTCCGGCACTGCTAATGATCGATGCGGTTGTCCGTCTGATTCCCGGCGTGCTGGGTAACATCGAATCTGCCCGGACTGATTCATTCCAGAACAACCTGCTGGATTGTCCCTACTACACGAAGCCGGAAACGTATGAGGGATTATCGGTCCCGGAAGTGCTGTTATCCGGGCATCATGAGAAAATAGAAGTCTGGCGGCAGGAGCAGAAAATGGAAAGAACCCGTGAACGTCGCCCGGATTTATATAAAAAGTACCTGAAACAACTGAAAGTAAAAACTGAAAATAAAAAGTAATTGGAGGTTAGAAAAATGGACATTCTCCATAATGTAACAGCAAGCCAGATGAAAACGGACCTTCCTGATTTTGCACCAGGCGATTCGATATCGGTAAATGTGAAAGTCATAGAAGGTAACAAAGAACGTATTCAGACCTTTGCCGGTATCTGCATAAAACGCCACAATGATGGCATTAATTCTACATTTACTGTTCGCAAGATTTCCAACGGTATAGGTGTGGAGAGGATCTTTCCCCTGCATTCTCCCCGAATTGAGAAAATTGAACTGGTCCGGCGGGGAAATGTAAGACGGGCAAAACTTTACTATTTGCGCGAATTACAGGGAAAAGCAGCCCGTATTAAAGAAAAAAGTCAGTAATTTGTTGCAGTTCAGCCACTCAATGCCGGGCGGCCTTAGAGCTTGAAGTGATTATCGCCAATAAACCAGTACATTCTCTAACCGGCATTTTTCAAATCGGATAATAATGGCACATGATTTCTTCTTTCTCTGTCCTGTATGTCTGGCAGAAGATTCCATCCAGCATTCACGTTGCACTGTATGCAAAACTCAATATAAATTTAAAAATGACCAGCTGGTTTTTAAAGACCAGCATTGGTCCTTTCCCGATTATTTCCGGTGGGCCCGGGAAAATCTGAAAATTAAACGGGAAATCGGTGAAAATAAAGAAATCTTTGCCGAATTTTCCGGGAGCGAAAGTCCGGATGTGCTGAGAGTCAGCAACCAGGCAAAATTGCGGCAGGGTTTAAAGAAAGTGAACATATCCGGTCCACTTGGGTTGTATCAGCGTGAATTGGAAATGCCCCGTGAAATTGGAGAGGGTCTGCTTGTCTTTTTAAATCAAGGGTTCAGTTTCCGTGGAGATAAAATAATGCTTACCTTTTCCTTTCAGGACATTACTTGCGTAACGACAAATAGCCACTATTTTGAATTTAAAATAAAAGGTGAGCCATATTATCAGATCGATTTTCTAGAAGAGAGCCCGCTGAAATATGAGCTACTTCTCCGTAAACTGTTGCTGAATTACTATGCCCAGGATAACAAAACACCTATTGAATTTCAACCCAGAGTAATCTTTCAGACCCGTGAATATGGGAAACCGGCTAATTTTATTCATCCTCAGAAAGAAACTGATCTATCCATTCATTCCCGGATTTTAAGAAGTATTCTGCTTTTCATTCTGCGCTTGTTTTTCAGAATATATCTCAAAATAGAAATAACCGGTAGGGAAACGCTTGCATTATATTCCCCTTTCGTGTGTGTTCTGAACCATCAGAGTATTTTTGATCCATTTATCATTTTAGCTTTTCTTTCCCCGCGAATTGGATTTTTAACCAAAAGCACCTCCTTTTCTAAAGGAATTGAACGCTATTTTCTAAAGTTGGGGCTATCCATACCCACGACGAGACATCAGACGGATCCGGAGGTGATTCGTCATATTATTGGCTACTTAAACCAGGGGATTCCAGTCGGTATCTTTCCGGAAGGTGAGAGAAGCTGGGATGGACATTTGCAACAGTTCAAGCACAGTGTGGTGAGATTGTTGGTTTTCCTGAGACAACCCATTATTCCAATAAAAATCGAAAATGCCTTTCCCTTTATGCCCAGATGGGCAAAATTTCCGCGTAGACAAAACATCAAGTTAAAAGTAAAACCGGCTTTCTGTCTGGTACCGGATATTTTCTCACCTAATGATTATAGGATTTATCTTGAATCTTTCTTCAAAGAGGAGCATGAACTGGTAGCATAAAGTGACCTCACATGGATGTAATGGTCAATCATCAATTCCGGAAGTAATTTTTTATGGTATTCTTTGAGGGAGTGATGTTTATATTCTTGTGGTCATGATTGAAAAAATATTGAATTTAAACAGATAAAATTTCTAATATTTCCATCTGATGAGACTCAAGCGAGCTTTATCATTTATTTCGCTATCAATCCTTTTGTTATTGATCTTTTACTGCGCCCACAAAGTCGCCCCTTCGGGCGGACCTGAAGACAAAACGCCTCCACAGATTGCTAAACATTTTCCCAATGCAGATAGTGTGGGTATCCGTCAACTGAAATATATCGAAGTTGAGTTTAGTGAATCCATCCGACAGTCAACCCTACCCGGTAATTATTGGATGGTGCCGGAAGTTGAGGGGGGGCTTGAGGTTAAATGGAAGGGTGGAAAGAAGATCCGTTTCTATCTGCAGGACAGTCTGGCAAAGAACCAGACCTATGTCTTCACGCTGGGGACGGGAATAAAAGATCTGCACAATAATGCAGTGGAAGCACCGTTTCAGCTGGCATTTTCGACCGGAAAGAAGTTGGACAATGGGCTGATCACCGGAAAAGTCTACGCGGACAGAAAAGAACAGGATGTTTTTATCTATGGTTACCCGATTGGTCCGCAAACCAATCTGGATTCGCTTTTAGTTAGGGAAGCCAAATACTACACCCAGATCGATCTAAAAGGAAATTACCAGCTGAATTATCTCCCTTATGGCAAGTACAGGGTGATTGCCCTGAAGGATGAGGACTATAATTATGTCTACAACAAAGGTTCGGATCTCATCGGTTTGCCATTCATGGATGTGCGACTCGACTCACTGGAGCCGTCTTTTTCGGAACTCAATTTATTTCTTATTCAGGAAGATTCCACCGGTCCCCTAATCCGTTCAATTGATACGGTTTCCAGAAGGGAGATTAAAGTTGAATTTAATGAACCGATCCAGTGGTCAAAATTTAGTTTAGAGGTTAAGGAGTCATCCGGGAAAGTTCTCAGCCGTCCTATCGCTTTCAGTTATGATAGATCCAACCGGACGCTTTTGACTGTATACTTTTCTGATTTACCGGAAAAGAAACCAGTTATTCTGGCTTTGGGTGGGGCAAAGGATTTGAGCGGAAATCCCTCAAAGCCAGTGGTTCTGCAAAAAGGTTTCACCACAGCGACCCATCCCGATACCACCAAACCTCAGTTGCTGAATATTACTCCGCAGTCCAATAGTACTGCTATTCCCTATAATTCGCACGTCTCCGTCTCCTTTAATATGCCGGTGGATTCAAAGGCTTTTAAAAACAGTTTTGCAGTACGAAATGAGGATAGTCTGGCCGTGCAGGGAAGAATTAATTTCGAAAATTTGAGTCAGCCTGAATTTGTCCCGGATTCTCTGTTGAAATCCTACGTTCAATACACAATTACTGTTGAATTGCAACAGCTGCTGGATTTGTTCGGACGGTCATTCCGGGATACCATTATCACCGCCAAATTCAGGACCGAGGACTGGTCAAATCTGGGAGAGATCTCAGGGAATGTCTATGTTCCCGATTCCACCTGGAAAATGACGATTGTCCGGGCAAAACCTATCCGGGGTGTCCAGGAATATTCAGTTGAAAGTCCGGTGAGAAAGCCATATCAGATTGATTACTTACCGGCAGGTTCTTACCTGATGGACTGTGTAATTGATATAAATGAAAATGGGATCTGGGATAAGGGAGAAACTTCACCCTGGCATTTTGCTGAGCCTTATATCACCCTTCCTGATACAGTTACTGTCCGGAAACGCTGGACCACTCAGGGTATAAATATTCCCTTTATTTTCAGGAAATCGAAATGAAATCTGATATTCCTTTCAGTAAGATGCATGGAGCCGGAAACGATTTCATTGTCATCGATAATCGGCTGAACCATATAAAGCCCGGTGAAATTCAGTTAATTAGCAAGTTATGCGACCGGCATCTGGGAATTGGTGCAGATGGGCTGATGTTGATACAATACGAAGATCCCGTCCGGTTTCGGCTTAGTTACTTTAATGCAGATGGTGAACCGGCAGAAATGTGCGGTAATGGGGCCAGATGCGCGGTGTTATTTATGCATCTGATGTATCCGGAATTGTCCCATTTTGAATTTAAAGTGGGGAACGTTGAATATTCAGGAGACATGACTGGGCCAAAAAGAGTTCGGGTAATCTGGAATGAGGCACCGCAATTTATTACCGGAAAGGATTTGAGTAAAATTCTTTCCCCTGATTTCGAACGATCCGCTTTTGTAAATAGTGGTGTACTACATCTTGTCCTGCAGGTTAAGGGTAATCTGAATGAACTTGATATTCGTAAATGGGGACTGTACTACCGGCATCATAATTTTTTCCAGCCGGTTGGCACTAATGTAGATTTTATCAAAATTGCCGATAATAAAATTCATATCCGCACCTTCGAAAGAGGTGTGGAGGGCGAAACGCTATCCTGTGGTACGGGGGCACTGGCTGCCGCAGCCGCTGTTTTGGATTGGGGATATCTGAAATTGCCAGTCCAAATTATTACTCAAGGTGGCACATTGCAGGTAGGATTACATGAAAATGATAAGTATTGGCTGGAAGGTCCGGTGCAAACGGTGTTTGAAGGAAAATTTAGCAAATCTGATTTTTAAAAAATTCTCCGAGGGCTGTAATAAATCTAATTTATAATAAGTATTATTCAAAGTTGCCGAATAAATTGGGAAAAAATTCTGAGGTTTAAAAAATATTTTAAATTTGAATAAATGAATCAAGGCGTATCTTCATTTTAAAACTTGGAAATATTGGGTAAAAATTTTATATTCATTAAAAAGAGCAGGGAGCAATGAATCAGAAAATTGGAATCCTCCTAATTGCAATAGTATTGCTTGTCAGTTGTGCCGGACCTTTTAAAAAGAAACCTAAGGAGCCGGAAGAATCCCCCGAAATTGTTGCCGAAAATTATGTCAGCGACGCTATTGATTACTACCAGGCTCAGAACTACCGGAATGCAATAAAAGGCTGGAAGAAAGCCCTGACCATTATTCCGGAAGATGCGGAAGTGAACAATTTTGTAGGTTTGGCCTATCATAAGACCGGCAAGTTGGACAGTGCCATCATCTATTTTGACGATGCGGTAAAATATGATTCATCTTATCATGAAGCCTGGAATAATCTGGGTTATATGTATTTCCTGCGCGGAGATTACGATTTAGCTCTTAAATACTTTGACCGGGCATTAAAGGCAAATCCCAATTATTATCAGGCCCGGTTAAATAGACAGAAAACTTACGATATTTTGCAGGGCAAATTAAAAATCCAGGCATTTGAGCTTGTGGAAAAATCAGCTAAACTGGATAGTCTGGAACTCCAGATCAGGAATTACCAAAAGGCGCTTAAGATCGATTCCAATTATGTGGATGCCTGGAATAATCTGGGAGTTGCCTATTACTATTATGGAAATCTGGACAGCGCTGTTATCTGCTTTAAAAAATCTTTGGACATAAATGCCGACTATCCTCCTGCCCATAATAATGCCGGATACATTCTGGATGCGCTTGGAGAGTACGATCAGGCCATTGCCCATTATCAGAAGGCAATTCAGTTACGTCCCAATTACATGATCGCCATGGCCAATCTGGTGGATGCATATGTTCATAAACGGGATTACAAATCTGCCCGGGAGATATTGGATGCGATGAGGAGAACGAATCCACAAAATTATCTGGTGAGGGAAAGAATTCAGGATTATCAGGAGCTGCTTTACGGAAACATGCCCAAGGGAGGTTATTAATATGAAAATGTTCGCCATATTGATGGCGGGGGGAGTTGGGACCCGGTTCTGGCCGCGCAGCCGGGCAAAAAATCCGAAACAGGTTCTGGATATCATCGATCACGAAACGATGATCCAGGCAACTTTTCGCCGGACGCAAAAGCTGGTTAAACCCTCGAACATTTTTATTGTTACCAACCCGGATCAACAGGAAATCATTAAAAATCAAATACCCAAAATTACCGATAATAATTTTATTATTGAACCGTTTGGCCGGAACACCGCACCCTGTATAGGTCTGGCTGCGCTGGCAGTTCAACAAATCGATGATGAAGGTGTTATGGTTGTTCTGCCCGCAGATCATCTTATCACCAATGTAAAAGAGTTTAAATCTGTCACCATGCAGGCTGCCAAATTTGCCTTTGAGACAAGTAATCTGGTAACCCTTGGAATAACCCCCGACAACCCATCCACAGGCTATGGTTACATTCAAAGAGGGGATTTTGTACAGAAATTTAATGGGCACAAGATCTACAAGGTGAAGACTTTTGCGGAAAAGCCAAATTTTGAAACCGCCCAACGATTTTTGGAAAGTGGCGATTTTTACTGGAACAGCGGAATGTTTATCTGGAAAGCCTCAAAAATATTAAAGGAAATCGAAGAAAAATTACCCGAGCTTCACGAAGGCTTGATGGAAATTAAACCGGTTCTTGGTAAAAAAAATCAGGTTTCTATTCTGGAAGATGTTTATCGCAGGTTGCGCGGTATTTCCATCGATTACGGAGTGATGCAAACTTCGCAGGATGTTTATGTGATACCGACCCAGATGGGCTGGAATGATGTCGGCAGCTGGGAAGTGGTATATGATATTTCCGAAAAGGATAAGAATAAAAATTCCGGGGAATACAAAGACATTGTGCAGGTCGATTCCGGTGAAAATTATGTCCATGCGCCAAATAAGCTGGTAGCCATGGTTGGAATAAAAAACCTCATCGTTGTTGATACCGGAGATGCAATTCTGATTTGCCGGAAAAACAAAAGCCAGGATGTGAAGGAAATTGTCGAACAGCTTAAAAAAACAGGGATGGATGAATACATTTAAACAGAAAAAAAGGAAACCAAAAGCGCCAGTTATCGACCAGGAAAAGCAATTATTGCTGGAAGAACTTCTGGAAATCGTACGGCGGCAGGACATTGAGGTGAGAGTTGAACCCGGCCGATTTAACGGTGGATTTTGTTTGGTAGGTGAAAGAAAAGTATTTTTTATTAATAAAGATTATCAGATAGATCAGAATATTGATGTCGTATTACAGTATTTGAAAACCGTTGAATTGGGGAATGTTTTTTTATCTCCCAAATTAAGATCCATTCTTGAAGAAAGTGAGATAAACCTTGAGGAGTCATCATGAAAGATACCAGAAAATCGGCCCGGGTAGATGCCCAGTTGTTTATATCCTATGACGTGATAGATGAATCCGGAAGAATAACCTATTCGGGAATGGCGTTAAGCCGGGATTTGAGTCGCAAGGGAGTGATGATTGAAGAACGAATATCCTTCCCGGTGGACTCGAAAGTTCAGATGCATCTCGGCGTGGGAGAAGATGTGATTCATGTCGATGGATACATCCGGCACATTGAAGAGGTGAGTGAGAATCTGTTTTATATTGGTGTGGAATTTGAGCAAATGAATTCCGAAACATTGCATACCCTTTCTCAGTTTTACCCGGAGATTTCTAAATAACAAAAATTCCTTTCTGCGGCTAAGTTTTTTTAATTCTTGCAAAGTAATATTTTATTATATATTATTAATTTTACAGGTGCTGTTTAGATAATAAAAGTGAAACAAAAACTTCCGGGGATTATCGCAAAATCAAGATACAATCTACCCTTTAAGTAGGAAAATTTTTTCCTATCAAAAATAGGTAAAATGCCTCCAATTATCGTTTTATGATGAAGTATATTCTGCAGTTAAATTACGAAAAAATATCTGTTTAGTAAAAAACTATCAAAGCGTGGTACTATATTTGCCCTAAATAACCATAAGTATAATAAATTCAAACCGGAAGAGGAAAGGAGGATGCATGATGTGAATTGTTTTGAAAGGTGCTTGTATGGATTTAAACTCACTAAATTAAAAGGAGGAGTTATGTTCAAAAATTTTATTACTGTTTTTGTTGTGGTTTTACTGATTTTTTCAATTTCATTTGCAGGTAACTTTAATGAGCAACGCGCTCAGAGAGTGACACCTGCAGATGATGAAGCTTTTCTTCAAAGAATTAAAGGAATGACCAGTAATGTAAACCCAACATCTATCGAAGCGCGATCCCTGCTTGGTGGTACCTGGTACGATTATGAGACAAATAATATCACTGCCAGGCAGAGTGCTTATGCACTGGATACTCCGGATGGACAGGATGGTATGCATTTCGTTTATTCGAAAATAGCTACGAACGGCGGCCAGCGCTATGTAACTTACGATTATTATGATTTTGGTCTGGGTATTTTTTATGGTAATCAATCTGTTGATGAAACCCTGGGTCGCACCGGCTGGATCAGAGTAGTGAACGGACATGATGATGTACCCTTGATGTGCTTCCATAGCCCGATTTTTCTATACCAGGATGCATCTGAGGCGGCGTATCAATTTAGTCAAATAGTAAGTGTTCCGGGTATAGGCAATGCAGCTGTATTCCCGGGAATGGCACTCGATGGTGACAATGTCGTATTAATGGGCCAGTTAGCAAATTTAAACTATGTTGGTGGCGATACAGTGATGGTCTCGACTGACTATATGGCCTCATGGACCGGTAGAAATATCTGGCCGCTGGAAGATCCGCTAACCACAGATCTGGGTGTTGGTGAAATGTGGCCATCAATCAATCCACAGGATCCCAATGAATTTTCCGTTCTTTATGCGCCTGATGTGACCGCTACTTCTCCCAATGGTCAGATCAGGATGGCTACTACTACAGATTTGGCAGCCACCTGGACAACCATGCAAATATGGGATGATGATGCAGTAACTCCGGAAGGCAGCCAATACATTATTGAAAATTTCGCCCAGATGAATGGAATGTACTCCGCTGATGGTGTTTACCATGTGGTTTTTGGTGCCGTTCAGGGAGTCGCGGATACAGCAACCTCTGCCGCAATTGATTATTGGCCGATTCTCTATTGGAATACTCGTGATCAGCAGATGGTGGAACTGACCAGTGATTTTTATAGCCGCCCAACCAATCCGACTGTCCAGACTGCAATGGGCACAAATAGACCCGGTAATGGATTGGGAAATGCCTATCCTTCCATTGCTACCGGGAACACTGCGGATGAATTGCTGGTTGTCTGGCAGCAATGGGAAGATGATGGCGCCGGCGGTATTGTGCTACTGGATGCTACCCTCGCTGCTGCTACCGTGCAAATATATGCCACCGATATCTGGGGTTCATACTCCAATGATGGTGGCGTTACCTGGAGCGATCCGTTTTTTGTCGCCGGAAATCCGGCAGAATCCGATATTTACCCGATGCTGCCAGAACATTTCCTCTGGAATGCCACCAGCGATTCTATCTATATTGATCTGAATTACATGTACGATAACAATCCGGGTTGTTCTGTTTTCGCTCCTCCAGCTAATCAGTCCGATCCGTCGGAAGCCGAGTGGTATTATGAGAGAGCGGTTGTAGCTGCAGTTCCCGCTGGTGCAATTGCCGGGAATGTTTTGGTGGTTGATGGCTATCAACTTGCCCAGAATTATCCGAATCCCTTCAACCCAACGACTAACATTAAGTTCGAACTGAAGAAAACCGCCAACGTCACGTTGGATGTTTTCAATACGCTGGGACAAAAGGTGTCTACGCTGGTAAATAGCAAATTAGCCGCCGGTCCGCATGAAGTCGCATTCAATGGTAAAGATCTGGCCTCCGGGCTGTATCTCTATCGCCTGACTGCAGATAATGTTACCTTAACCAAGAAAATGATGTTGATGAAGTAATATGGTATTTATCAGGCCAACCCGGTGTGATCCGGGTTGGCCTGTGTTTTCGCATAACCACATATGGGTGAGTTAGATTTTTCTAAATAAGTGATTTTAGAATAGAGTGAGTGGGAGTGGAAAGATATCTAGAGGGAATAAAAATTTTTTCTTACGATTTTTAATTTTTTGGTTTATGTGTGGTGACGATGACTGTTGATGGATATACCGGTATAAACTTCTTCTGAATATAGGTGCTTGTGAACATTAATATTCGAATCAAAACTTTGAGATATAGAGGTAAAACCTTAAAGCATAGGATAAACATTTTTTGGAGGAATTAGGAATGGTGAACAAATTTTTGATCATTGCAGCAATGTTACTCCTGGTGCCTTTCTTTCTTTTTGCAGGCACCACGGGTAAGCTGAGCGGTGTGGTTACCGACAAAACTACCGGTGACCCGCTTATTGGTGTTAATGTAATTGTGGAAGGGACAACCACGGGTGCTTCGACGGATATCGATGGTTATTATGTTATTCTTAACATCCCGGCCAGTGTTTACAGTATAACATTCAATTATATCGGATACCGGACAATTACTTACGAGAATATCCGTATCGTGCCTGATATTACCACACGCCTGGATGTGGGTATGGAAGAGACTTCCATTGAATTGGGCGAGCAGATCGTGGTTGTGGCGGACCGACCCTTCTTCGAGGCATCTGCGACAAATACCGTTCGGGTTATGGAATCGGACGAAATTAACCGAATGCCTATCAAGGGTGTGAACAATGTGGTTGCCGTGAATGCCGGAGTAGTGGTTCAGGATGGTAGTGGGGGTGAATTGAACAATGCTACAATCAATGTCCGGGGTGGTCGGGGAAATGAGACTCTGGTAATTGTTGACGGTATTCCTTATAATGATGCAATTTTCGGAAATTCTGCCGGATCAGTCCCCGATGCGGCAATTGAACAGCTATCTTCCCAGTTAGGAGGGTTCAGCGCAAAATATGGAAGCGCTCAATCCGGAGTAATTAATATTGTGACGAAAGGTGGAAGGGCGGATTATTTTGGAAGTATTGAGGGTGTGAGCTCAAATATTACCGATGCCTATAACTATAATCAGGTTACCGGTACTTTTGGTGGCCCCCTATATCCTGGAAATCGAAAATATGATTTCTTCTTGTCCGGTGAATATATTTATACGGATGATGCCAGTCCGAAATCATCCGGGGTTAAAATTCCTTTGGCCGGAATTGATCAGAAAAAGCGTGACGATATGACCGGTGATCTTATTCGTTTTACCGGCAAACTGAATACTCAATTTACCACAA
This sequence comes from uncultured Calditrichaceae bacterium, assembly GCA_964452045.1. Taxonomy (GTDB): domain Bacteria; phylum Calditrichota; class Calditrichia; order RBG-13-44-9; family RBG-13-44-9; genus CAYVKM01. The sequence continues at coordinate 30,352 of CAYVKM010000021.1, read as the reverse complement.
ATCTGAAGGCAACCCTTACTTTTAACGGATCAATGCGAGATGACAGACAATATATTCATTCATACGCCAAGAACAATTCTTTTCATAATCCGAGAATTGAGGAAGATGTATACGGCGGCGCATTAAAAATCTCCCAGGTTTTCACCGAAACGGCTTTTATGGATCTGATTGTCAGGTATCGCGATCAGCGTTACCAGCGGGGTGACGGGTACTGGTATGAAAATCGTCTGGCTTATGGTGATGCCGATTTAAATGCGGCCAGAGGATATGAATTACCATTCAATGCGAATGGAAATTCTGTTGAGCGGGATCAATATGGCGTCTTCTATGACGCCGGTCATGTATGGCCTGCATTTCAGAGGTACCGCATCCAGGCAATGGGCGGAGACTTCAATTTCACCAAACAGTATAAGTCCCATCTCATTGAGATTGGTGGAACACTTGAACAGGATATCGTGCGTTATTACTGGACTGGCCCAGTCTCCTATGCTATTCAAAAGGATACCAGGACATTACTTGAACGCTATTATGCCGGGATGTATAGTTATTATGGTTATGATTTGTTCGGCAATGAATATAATAATGATGATCGCATGATTACAGTGAGCGGTGATACTTTTGAAGAAGCTGGACCTAAAAAGCCAATTATTGGGGGCTTCTATATTCAGGATAAAATAGAATTTGAGGATTTTATCCTGAACCTGGGTGCGCGTCTGGATTACTTCGATCCGGCTTTCAAGCGAATTAAGGACGTTACCAGAGTATTGGGTACGGATGGTGTACTAACAGCAGATGATTTCGAACAGGCCCCTACTGAGGCCTATGTCAGTCCCCGCGTCGGATTTGCCTATCCGATTACCGTTCGTACCGTATTCCATGCTCAGTATGGTGTATTCCGCCAGATTCCTGAATTATTTGATCTTTATGATAGCTGGATAAATTTAGATGATCTGGAGAGTATGGACGGTCAGGGTCAGAATCTGGGCCACTTGAAAATGGAGCAAACCACTCAATATGAATTCGGATTTAAAAACCAGATTGGCAATATTGCCAGTTTGGATATTACTGCCTATTATAAAAACGTTCGTGGACTGGTAAACCAGGCCATGCTCCGTTACAATTTCGGACAAACCACCAAAACCGTGATCGGGGCGGTAAATTCGGATTTCGGAACGGTAAAAGGTTTGGCTTTTGCCTTTAATTTAAGACGGGTTGGTCCTTTGAGTATGAAAATTGACTATACTCTGGCTCAGTCCGAAGGTACCGGTTCATCCACCGATGGTGCTTTTGTGGCAGCTTTTCGAAGTACCGGAAACCGAACTCCCAAATCTATAGCGCCTTTGGAGTTTGATGAGCGGCATCGTTTGACCGCGAATATTGATATTCGTGCCGGAAAGGCCGAGGGGCCGGAAATCTTTGGGACAAAACTTTTTGAAAATTCCGGTGCCAATTTTCTGTTTACCTATTCCAGCGGAAGACCTTATACCCCACTGGCGTCGGTGAACATTCTGGCCGGTTATACCCGTTACGGAAGTCTGACCCAGTATGTGAATTCTGCTACTGCCGCTGGTATTCTCCGTCTGGATCTGAGGGTAGATAAAAGAATTGATGTTGGCAAGATTGGTATAGTGCCTTATGTCTGGGTCCAGAATTTGTTCGATCGTGAGAATTTTATTGATGTATGGGGATCAACAGGAAAACCGGATAATTCAGCTTTCCTCGAAACACCAGCAGGCCAGTTGGAAATACAAAGTAAAGGTGAAAACGGTGTGGGTTACGCTGAAGACTATAAAGCACTGGAAAGAGATCCACTTAATTATGGTACCCCCAGGACAATTCGTGTGGGTATGAGACTTGAATTTTAATTGAAAGATGGAATAAATTTGAAAGGTAATGACATGAAAGGTAAAATCCTTTTAACCTTTATATTAATAGCACTATTTGCCTTTACTTCATTTGCAGAAAATAAAGAAGATGAGGGGCAGGCAAATTTGAGCTTCAAAAAACCGGGTGTGATTGGTCTGGTGGAACGCATGGATGTCAACAAAATTAATCTTCCTCTGCGGAATGATGGTAAAGTAGGAGAAGATGCACAAACCTGGTATCCCAATGGTCAGACCACAAAATCGTTTTTATTTGCCGGCGGTTTTGCAGTATCTGCATTTGTAAATGGTGAAAAAAGGGCTTCCTGGATGGCCTCGGCCTCACTCATTGAAGAATGGCAGGCAGGGACCTGGGGGATGGATCCCACCGACGACCGGGCAAAATTTTATGTGGTTGATAAAACCGATGGTTTTGGCAGTCAGGCTTATGTTGATTGGGCCGATGCGGTTGCTCTGGGTGCTGATTTTCAAGATCTGGATAGTGATGGTCTTTATGATCCGAATGTTGATCGCCCGGATATGCTGGGTGATAAAATTATCTGGTGTCCCCTGAACGATAATACTACGTTGAGCCAGAGAACACCACGATTAGGAACACTCCCTATCGGCCTTGAAATTCATCAAATGGTATGGGCTTTTGCCAGAGCAGATGCTTTAGGTGACGTAATTTTTATTCGCTACCGCCTCATCAATCCTTTGGATACAGATGCCGATGAAGTTATTTTTTCAGTAATGGAAGATCCGGATGTGGGAAATGCCGATGATGATCTGATCGGTTGTGATACCACCATTAGTCTGGGATATGTTTATAATGACGGTGAAGATGATGTATACGGACCCAATCCACCTGCCCATGGCGTCGATTTCTTCCAAGGTCCGGTGGTTGCATCCCCTGGCGATACTGCCTATTTGTATCGTGGTCCATTCTTTGGGATTGATACTTTGGTAGATATGATAAATCTGCCTATGACATCTTTTCATACCTATATTAATGGTAATGCTATTATTGGTGATCCGGAGAATGCTGATATCGCTAGAAATTATCAGGAGGGAGGTAAGGACATGGTTGGTGACCCAATTATTCCCGCAAATTGGGGGGAAGGTGGTGGCCCCGATGATAATCCTCTCTATTTCTATAGTGGCGATCCAATAACGGGTACAGGATGGAGGGATATTACACCGGATGACAAAAGGTTTTTAGTAAATTGTGGTCCCTTCCAGTTAGCTGCCCACGATACTCAGGATATCGTTGTGGCTTATGTGGTGGGGCAGGGTTCGGATGCTTTATCCAGTGTAAGTATGTTAAAGATCAATGATATCACCGCCCAGAAAGCTTATGACGCAAACTTCTTTGTGGCCGGTCCTCCGCCGTCACCAAAAGTGAGTGTCCGGACATTTGATAAAAAAATCCAGCTTATCATCGATCTGGAAGCAAACGGAACTTACGATTATGATCAATCGGATAAACTCTTAAACCGTCAGGTTTTCGAGGCCATCCGGATTTATCAGTTTAAAGCGAATAATCCGGGCGATAATGTTTCCGGGGTGGAGAATTCGAAGGTTATTGCAGAATTTGATGTGGATAATCAGTATAAAACTCTGTACACCCGAAACCTGGATGGATCGATTGAAAAAACCTGGGACGGTTATAATAATTTGAGTCCTGATGATTTTGAAAGCCCCGGATCTGCTATTTTTAGCTACACGATAGACAAGGATGTTTTTGATAATGACCAACCATTGATAAATAACAAACAATACTTTTTTGCGGTTACTGCTTTCAGTCTCAACCGTCCATTCGCAAAAACTGATACGCTTGGCTTTTTTGCACCAACCTATCTGCTGGGAAGTTCGGCAGATTTTCTGGAGTCTCCCAGACAGGCAGTATTTTTTAATGCTACTCCAAATAGTTCGGAATTTCAACCGTTCCTGGGTGAACAGGCGGAATATGCCGGTTCGAAAGCAAATCATAATGGAGAGGTCTATGCAGAAGCCGTTATCCAGGATGATATAAATGGACATGAATATGAAGTAAGTTTCTTCGATAATGGGAATTATTGGCGTCTGAGTGATTTGACTACCAATATACTTGTGCTTGATAGTTTGTTTCAGCAGGCGATGAAGGGTGAAATAATGGTGGAAGGATCCTCGGTAGATGTCTGGAATTTTCCGATCGTTTCCGGTGTCTCGGTTAAAGTGCTGAATGTGGAAGATAAACTCGATACGGCAGTTTCATCTCTAAGTGAAGCGGAAACTTGGTTAGCAGCTGATCCGGATAAACCGTATAAAGAGTCTGCAGTATTTGACAGGAGCATAAACTTGGTTAAAATTGAAAAACCATCCCTAAGCACTGTAAAAAAATCTAGCTATTTTCCTGTTCGTTTGGATGTGGATACTACCAATTTTGGAAGAGGATATCGTTATGCTGCTGCATTCGCTCTATTTAGAGATGTACAAGATGTTCCAGTTAAGGCATACGATATATCCAACCCGGATCAACCAAGACAATTGAATATTACCTATAACTCCAATTTTACAAAACCTCTTCTGGACTTTGATGGTGAGCAAGAAGTGATGATCATGAACAGCGATTATGCGGCTCAAGGTGCTTACTCCACCAATCCGGATTCTGCTTTCAGAGCACAGGCATATATTATTATCCGGTTTAAATCGAGAATTGATAGTGTAGACATTCCTAAACCATTTAGTATAGACATTACTCCAAAATATCCCAATTCCGATGTGGATGTGTTTACTTTTTCGACTGGGGGTCTAGTCCGAGAACTGATACAACAGGAGCGGAAGGATGCTCTGGAAAACGTAAAGGTTGTGCCAAATCCATACTGGGCATACAGCCAGTATGAAACCAGTTATGATGCAGCAAGATTGAAATTTATCCATCTCGATCGCCAGGCAACAATACGGATTTTCAATCTTGCCGGTCAATTAATTAAAACGATTGTTAAGAATGATGACACCAATGAAACTTACTGGGATCTTCGAAATGAATCCGGTTTAAAGGTTGCCTCGGGAATGTATATTGCCCATATCGAAGTTCCGAATGTTGGCCAGAAAGTAATAAAGTTTGCGGTAATTCAGCGAGAAGAAAGAATTGACCGATACTAAAAAAATACATACAGAAAAAAAGAATAAGAGGTATAGAATATGAAAAAGAAGATTTTATTTATCAGCTTCATATTCCTCCTGCTCGCGAGCACAACCTTTGCCGGTGACATTTCCAGAATTGGAACGACAAGTGGTAGTCAGTTGCTAATTCCCGTTGGGGCAAGATCCATTGCTCTGGGAAGTGCCGTAGTAAGTGAGGTAAAAGGTGCGGAAGCCATTTATTACAATCCTGCAGGAATGGCTGCCACGACCAAGTCTGAAATTTTGTTCAATAACATGACTTATATCGCAGACATAAAAGTCAATTATTTTGCGGGATTATTTAGTGGGGGTAATATCGGATCGTTTGGTCTCTCCATAAAAAGCCTGGATTTCGGCGATATTGCTGAGACCACTGAAATTTATCCGGATGGAACCGGAGACACTTATTCACCCTCATTTGTCGTACTCGGTTTGTCCTACAGCAGAATGCTGACAGATCGCATTAGTGCCGGTTTAACCGGAAAGTACATTTCCGAAAAAATTATGGAAACCAGTGCCAGTGCTCTGGCAATCGATCTGGGTGTCCAATATTCATTCAATAACTCTCTGAAACTTGGGGTGGTAATGAAGAATGTTGGCAGCAAAATGCAATATGATGGACGGAACCTGGAACGTACATTTACCATGCCTGGCACTCAACCCGGATCTGATAATGGTTACTTCCGGGGAGTACCACTGGCTTCGGATATACCGTCTATTTTTTCTTTCGGACTTTCATATGCGGTAAATATTGCAGAAGAAAATTCAGTCCGTTTTAGTGGCGAATTTGCTAACTTTAATGATGCTTCGGATCAGGTGTTTGGCGGACTTGAGTATGGATTCAAAGATCTGTTCTTCCTCCGTGGTGGTTATACCTACGATTCACAAAGTCCGGATGATCAGATTTTTGGTGTATCCGCTGGTGCGGGTATTAAATATCCGGTTGGCAATTTTGATTTTTACTTAGACTATGCTTATCGCCAGCTGACCGATTATTTTGATGCCAATCATGTGTTTACGATTAAACTTGGCTTATAATTATTAAATTGATGTCTTCTTAATAAAAATGGCTGTTTTAATAAACAGCCATTTTTATTTAGTATAATATTTATTGATTCTTATTTGAATTTTCCGGTAGTCAGAATCAATAAATTTTCTTGTGAAAGATATCCTGAAAATCTATATTAGAAGACGGGAGAAAACCGGAAAAACTGTTCATATCAAATAAAAGAATAAAATTAACCGGAGAAGTGAAATGAAAAATTTGTTCACCATTTTACTTGTTTTACTTTTTATCGAGACCTTTTGCATAGTCGATTTAATGGCTCAAAATCCCTACAGCGGCCCCGCTACCGGTTCCATTACCGGTGGTGCCCTAGTTTCTACCGGAACATTTGAAGGTACCGTACCAAATGAATATGGGCTTTCTGTAAAAATAAAAAATCCATACTGGGAGAAATTTAGTCCCAAATTAATAGATGATCAGTTTAACCATACGCTGGCAGCAGCTCCCCTGGGCAGCAATGAATTTGTTGATCCATCCACAATTATAAAATCAAAATATTTTGCGGCAACCGCCCCATACAATATAATTGATTTTGAAGGTAACCAGATGACCAACGCAATTCCTCCGGATCCGATTATGGCGGTTGGCCCGAATCATATTATGACCCTGGTTAATCAAGAGTTTACTATCTGGGATAAACAGGGAAACCGGCTTTTTAGTAGTTATGCAGATCCCTGGTTTAATAATGTGGTTGCAAGCAACGATGCTTTCGATCCCCAGGTGGTTTATGACCATTTTGAAGGCCGATGGATCATGCTCTGGGATGGTGGTAACCTGCAAACTGAAGGATACTACCTGGTGTCAGTATCTGATGATGATAATCCGATGGGGGATTGGTATAATTATGCCTTTCCGGCGAATCGTAACGGAATGACCGTTACCAACGTTTGGGCGGATTATCCAAAATTAGGCTACGACCAGCATGCGGTTTATATGAGTGGTCGTATGTTCTCATTTCCTCCAAACCAGTTTTTTCAGTATTGCCAGGTGCGCTGGGTCTCCAAAACTGAATTGTATAATGCCAATGGCGGGCCGGTTACCTATACAGATATCTGGGATATCCGGGATCCGGCCAATTTGAGTACGAGAGTGGATGGCCCACCCATTGCGGCAACTCATCTCGATTCTACCAATACTACCTATTTAATTGTAGATTCAGATTATTTCACAAGTACTTTTGCCACCTTGTGGAAGATTCAGAATCCAACCGGAACACCGATTATTTCGGCAGTGAATGTGCCGGTTACCGCAACTCAAACTCCACTGGACGGACAACAACTGGGTGGCGGTCAGGCTATTGATGTCGGACGCCGGGTTTACCGGAATGCGGTATTAAAAGACGGATCTCTTTGGTCTTGTATGAGTGTAAGAGGCGGAACAGGTTTAACCTCCACTTTTGCCCGTTATGTCAGGATTGATGTAAATACCAATACCGCCACAGAAGATGTATCATTCGGGGCCGATGGCTTCTTCTACCTGTATCCGGCTATTATGGTAGATGAATTCAACAATATGGTGATGGTATTTACCCGGACGGGTTATACCGAATATGCCGCTTTTGGATACACCGGCAGGAAAGTTACTGATCCGGCAGGTGAATTAGCTCCTACCGTTATCCTGAAAGAAGGGGAGGGAAACTATGTGAATACCGGCGTTGGTGGGACGCGGAACCGCTGGGGCGACTATATGGGTATTGCCCAGGACCCGGCTCAACCCGGTGCTATCTGGGCTTTCGTGGAGTATGCCAAGCCTGCCAATACCTGGGGAACCTGGGTGGCAGGTTTAACCCATCTGTATGCAGCTTCTGGTGTCGTGAGGGATGCCGGTAACCAAAATCCGGTGGCTTATGCCAATTTAGAAGTTGCCGAAACTGGAAATTCCCTCGAAACAGATTCCACTGGCATTTTTTCCTTTGCTTCTCCGGTGGAAAATGTGACTATCAGCGTGAGTGCTTTTGGCTACCAGGATACGTCATTTACCAAGAGCCTCACTCTATATAATCCGGATACTTTTGATATTGAATTACAGCCCCAGATTGTCTCCACGATTTCGGGACAGGTGCTGGATCCCGGTGGTTCGGGTGTTGAATCCGAACTGGTGTTTTATGCCCAGGGCAATCCCAATCCCGGACCATATACCACAGTATTGACCGATCCGGATGGAAATTATACATTGCCAACAATTATTGGGACATATAATATCCATGTCTCTCCGGCTTCTCCTTTTGCTTTCCAGATTGAACGGTTCGTGGTTTTAGGCCCTTCTCCTTTAACTTATGATATTGTAGTTGGTACGGCTGATGTGATGCTGGTGGACGACGATATCAATAGTAATTACGAAAGTTATTTCACCGCAGCATTGGATTCGCTGGATAAAACTTATCACCGTTGGGATACTCAAGTAGATGGTTTACCGACCGCAGCCATCCGTAATGCTTATCCTGACAAACTCATTGTTTGGTTTACCGGGGATAGCTCAGCCAATCCGATTAGTCCGGCAGAGCAGGGTGAAATCCTGGACCATATTATGACCGGGGGCAAGATATTTCTGACCGGACAGGATATTGCCGAATCTATCGATGGTATGCCTTTACTGGATACCCTGGGAATCTCATTTAGTCAGAATACCACCACAACCATCATTCGGGGGGTGTTGGGAGATGAGATTACCAATGGACTGATCATGATTTTGAATGGTACCGGAAGTGCAAATAATCAAAAATCAAGTGATGTCATAAATATTGTTGACACGGTAACCACCACACCGATATTCTATTATGGTGGCGGGACCGGGTCGCCGGCGGGAGCAAAATTCAGCAATGATCAGTTGCATAGCCGGGCAGTATTCCTGGGATTTGGATATGAAGGGATTAATGATTTATCAAAAAGAATTACCCTTATGGAACGTGTTATCGAATACCTGGAATTGCCCTTTACCGGCATTGGTAATAATTTTACTTCAGTGATTCCGGAAAAATTTGAACTTTTCCAAAATTTCCCAAATCCCTTTAATCCGGAAACGACCATCGGATTTGCCGTTCCAAAACTGTCCCAGGTAAAGATTATTATTTATAATTCACTTGGCCAGGAGGTCCGGGAACTGACGGATGAGGTCTATAATCCGGGTGTGTATAAAATATTGTGGAATGGCCGGGATAATCTGGGATTACCGGTAGCTTCCGGTATTTATTTCTACCGGATGACCACCAACCGGAATAACAATTTTATTAAAAAATTGTTATTGCTTAAATAAAGTAGATAAAAATAATTGATAGAAAATGGGGAGTTAAGATTTTAGTAACTCCCCATTTTAATATCTTTTTCCGGTAGTCTCGATGTGCTTTTGAAATTATTAAAAATCTCATGTTATATGTTGTTTTAATTCATATATTTTTAAAATTAAAAAAATTGAGGAACAATTTCGAAGGGATGTTTATGTACAATCGAATGATAATAACTGGTTTTATTTTCTTATTGTTACTTTTTGTTGATGCGAAATCTCTCACGCTTGCCAAAGCTTCTTTGGAGGAATTGACCAGTGAATCGGCAGTGGTGATCCATGGCACTGTTGAATCGGTGCATTTTGAGTGGGAAGATGAGTCGGGGCATACCATCAGGACCATTGTCGGACTCCAGGTAAAGGAATATTTAAAAGGTTCCGGGAGCTCTTTTTTACAGGTAGAACAGATGGGTGGCCAGATTGGTGATATTGGGGACGTCGTTGTTGGAACCCCGGTCCTGAAAAAGGGAGATGAAGTTATCTTATTTTTAATGAATGATAACGGCACCCTGAAGATTCATTCAATCACATTGGGTTATTACAAGGTAGTTGAAACCAAAGAAGGGACAATATTGGCCGTAAACGATTTATCTGATACGCATTTGATTGATCCAAACACCCATGATGTTATAAGCCGGGAAAACTCCGTCTTTTCCTACCCATTAAATCAATTGATGAATCAGATAAGATTAATTGCTGATCAACAATAATTAATCAACTCTTGCAAATTGGAGACTAACGAATGAACAGATATAAAGATAAAATTTTGTTGAGTGCACCTTTCATTGTCCTCCTCATCAGCATGGCAATTTTCGGATTTTCAATTTTTACCAACAGCAGTGGATACGCACGACGATATTTAGATTCTGATATTCCATTTGTCTATATGCTAAATAATATCACCCCAGCCAACTACGTCCCGGCAATCGATGCTGGTACCCAGGTGTGGGAGAATGTACCATCTTCTTATTGGGAATTTGAAAATGGTGGATTTACTTCTGCCAATACCGATGTGCAGGATGGAATCAACCTGATTTTTTTCGATATTCAGGGAGTGAATTTTACACCCGGAACAAATACCATTGCATATTCCCGTACCTGGACCAGTGGTTCCGGCTCAAACTATCATGCCACAGAATCGGATTTAATCTGGAATGCCCGGGATTATCCACCCAGTACAACCGGTGCAACAAATCAGCAGGATTTGCAAAGTGTGATCGCCCATGAAGTTGGTCACCACCTTGGCCTCGGACACTCCGGTCCGGCCGGTGGCCCTCCCGGGGTCGGTCCTCTTATTACAGCTGCCACCATGTACGGATATTCTTCCAATGGGGATACCACTAAAAGATCTCTTCATTATGATGATATTGCCGGTGTCTCTGCAATTTATCCGGTGTGGATTCTCCAGGGAAATGTCACTGATGGCAGCACGGGCCTGCCTTTACCGGAGGTTGGACTAACATCGGACACAATTTTTGCATCAGAAGTGTTTGCACCGATTTTTTCCAATAATAATTATCAACGACCCGGATATTATCGGGATACTTTGTTGGTGAGTGCAGATGGCTCGTATGAAGCAACGATATTGGTGCAAAACTTGAATTTGTCAGCGGTTTATTTTGGTTATCAAACCGAGACAACTACGGTATCTTTTAGTAATCCCGGTGGTATCGGACAGACCGAGACACAAACTGTGGATTTTCAATTACAACCCAGCCCGATTGCCACAATCTCCGGGGTAGTTCAGGATTCAGTTTCGGGATTACCGATAGCTTCACGCGTGATGATAACTCCCACCAGTAATAAACCAGGCAGGCCATCCGGTTTTATAGCCGACACTACCACGAGTGCCGCTGGAAATTTCAGTATCGACATCCCAGCCAGAGAAAGTTATCTTATTCAGATCAGGCCTGAACCTCCTTATCCGGAAGCAAGTTATTTCATTGAAAATTTACCGGATAATGGAACAATTGTTGAATTCAAGCTATTACCGGCTGATATTCTTCTGGTGGATGATGATCCTTTACAAAAATACGAGGCTGAATTTATAACTTCTTTGGAGGGCAATTCAAAATCTTATTATCTTTGGCGAACCGCAACGGATGGTCTGCCTGATACAAGTATATTCAATAGGTTTTTCGATCCGAAAGTCATGATCTGGTATACAGGCGATGCCACAGATTCTGTATTATCTGTTACGGCACAACAAAATTTGGTGCAGTATCTTGAATCAGGGGGTAATTTAATTCTGACCGGGCAGAATATCGTGGAAAAAAGTGATAGTCTACCTCTGTTAAAAAATTACGTAGGTGTTACGTTTGATAAAAATTTAACCACCCCGCTTACCTCCGGGGTTATTGGAGATCCTATCACCAGCGGAATGATAGTTCCAACCGTTGGAGGTGCAAGTAATCAGGTTTCCAAAGATGCTTTCCTCGTATCACAAAACGCCCAGCCAATCCTTAACTATGGAACCACTACTTTATTAGGAGTCGCTGGTATCCGAAATGAGAATAACCAGAAACATTGGAAGCTGGTTTGTCTTGGCTTTGGTCTGGAAGGTGTCAACAATACTGAAGGCATCCGCGATACTTTGCTGGAGCGAATCCTAAACTGGTTTGAAAGACCTCTGGGAATTGATAATCAGAATAATACATTTGCGGCAATCCCTCAGGAGTATGAGCTGAAACAAAATTATCCCAATCCCTTTAATGCCTCAACACTCATTGAATATAATCTTCCCGAAGCCTCTGATGTTATTCTGGAGATATATAATTTAATTGGTCAGCGAGTAAAAGTAATGATCAACAAAAAACAGAGAGCAGGTGCCCACTCTATTTTCTGGAATGGCCGGGATGAGTTTGACCGGGAAGTGGCTTCCGGTATATATTTGTACCGATTGAAAACAGATGTATATCAAAGAACAAAAAAAATGATCATGATAAAGTAGATTTGGTGAGCAAATATGCATCAACTGGCTCCCCATCGGCGTAAGTTGGTGGGGAGTTTTAAAATAAAAACACACCATAGACGGATCTTAAAATATTGTCTGAAAGTAAAGGAATAAAAGAATATTCTCTTTACTTTATAGCCGGATGTCGATTATAATGGAATAGGGTTTTACTCGGAAACAGGTTTACAGAAGGCCGGAGATTCAACATTGAAAAAGAATTTTAAATATATATTTTTGTTGCTTGCCTTGGCCGGGATTGTTCTGGTTTTTATGGCCACCCTTCCAGGACCCCAAGCCACCATTCCGGCATATTTTATCGCCAATCAGGCTTATCAATCGGGAAAATTCCAGGATGCCATCCGTGGATTCTACGATGCGCTGAAGGAAAATCCCGGGTTGATCCAGAAAGATCCATTGGTACGATTTAAAATAGGGTATAGTTTTTATCAGACCGGGGATTACAAAAAATGCCTGGATGTGATGGAGGCAGGTCGTCATTCTTTAAATGAAATCGAAGACTATCTGTTGTATTTTCAGATATTGGCCCATTTCCGGATGGGGGATACTCTGGTGGCTTATCAGAAAATTCATTTTTTACGCAACCAATTTTCTCAATCGCCTTTACTTGCCTTGGTGGATTCTATCCAGGCCCGGATTTACCTGAAGTATCAATTGCCGGATAGTGCCCAGAAATATTTAAAGAAAATGCTGAATGCCGGTGGTTTTGAGCAAACTGGAATCTTATTAAATTTAATTCACAGCTACCGGAATCACGATCAAATAAGTGAGTTTCAACAGGAAGCTCATGCCTTCCTGCGTAAATATCCTTTTCATAATGAAGCAGAACAGGTATTTGAAGACTTGCTAAAAAGCTATTCGGGGAAAATTGAGCAGCCGGATTTCAATAAATTTATTTACTATTTATTTACTACCAAGCAGTTTTTGTCCGCTCAAAATCTCATTGACGATCAAACTGCTTACGCTGTAACACCGCAAGAAAAAGAAAATTTTGAATGGTTACCCATCGAAATTCAATATCGTCAGGGTGAGTATGAAAAAGTATTAAAATGGTGCCTGGCGAATAGGAAAAAATACCGAAGTTTGTCTATGTTAAGGGAAATTGATCTGCATATTGCCAGAACCTACCTCAGAGTGGATCAAACGGAACAATCCATTAAAGCGTATCTTGACTTTCAGAAAAGATACCCTAAAGATTCGCTTTCGCCTGAGGTTCTCTGGAAAGTTGCCTGGCTATATGAAGAAAGATTCGATATTCAGCAGGCCATACATACATATAAAAAACTGGTTAAAACATATCGGAAAAGTTCATTTACCGATGAGGCGTTTTTCCGGATCGGTCTGGATTTGTACCGGATCAAAAAATATGTTCGGGCGAGAAGCGAATGGCAAAAGGCTTTGAGAATAGTAGGTGACAGCGGACAGAAAGACCGATTGCAATATTGGATTGGAAAAAGCTATGAAAGTGAGCGTAACTATAAAAAACAGGGAGAAATCTATATTGATTTGGCCAAAAGGCCCATCGATAGTTTCTACAATCTAAAGGCATTTTACCTCACCAGTAACGGACAGGATGTTCACCGAACGATTCAGGAAGCAATGTGGGAGTTGCATCAGAGTAACCAAAGTTATCTTCCGGATTTTATATCCAAGTTTAAAAGAGCAATTGAAATTGAAGAATTACTTGGTCCGGAATGGGGAAGCCGGGAATTGATTTTAATCAGCAAAGATCCGGAAGAGTGGACTGAATTATTTGCCCTGGGCGAACTTCAGGAACGAATGAATAATTTTGGCAATGCCTATCGGAGATTTCGCTCAGTTTTCAATCAGAAATTTTCCAGCGCAAATTTACCGGAAATGGTACCGGTTTTTAAAAAGCTTTATCCTTTCTATTTTTCCCACTCCGTTGAGTCTTTTGCCGATACTTTTTCTGTCCCTAAAGCCTTAATCTGGAGTGTTATTAAAAAGGAAAGTGCTTTTGAACCAAGGATCATTTCATATGCCAACGCCTTCGGTTTAATGCAGTTATTACCTGGAACCGCATCACAAATTGCCCCAAATCTTGGGGTACGGTATACCTCGACCGATCAATTGTTTAATCCGGATTTCAATATTATGATGGGTACGTATTATCTCTCTTCTTTGTTAAGAAGATATCAGGGAAATTACATTATGGCGCTGGCGGCATATAATGCCGGACCACACCGGGTGGACCGTTGGAAAAGAAGATATCCAACCAACGATGATGACCTCTTTATGGAAAATTTGGAATTTGAGCAAACCAGGGTCTACGTACGAACCTGTATGAAATATTTTTGGCTGTACCGGGCAATTATGAATCCGGGGGATATGCCGGAAGAAATTGTAAATTATCCGGTTAAAATAGATAATTTATTATAACAGATTAAATTTCTTGCGTAAAATTGTTACTTAAAATATATTTGGTCAATCTAAAGGTTCTGTTATGAGATTTTATTCGACGATGAAAACTAGAGCGGGTTATTTACTTTTCCTGATTTGTGTCTTGTTAGTATCACTCAATGTTCCAGCTTTTGGTGGCTGGGATTATGACCAATCTCTCTCCTCGGATGTTCAATTCTGGAAGCATGTTTTTACGGAATATTCTAGCAATCAGTTCATTATCCATGATTCGGAAAATCTTAATTTAATCTATAAAGTTGTTACCTTCGATTCCACTGTCTCCGAAAGGAATAGAGAAAAACAGCTGGAAAAAATGGAAGAAGATCTGGAAAAAAAACTGATCGAGCTTTCTGACAATTATAATGAAGCATCAAATCAGGATCATCTTTTAGAATTATTCAAAAAGGTATATGGAAGTTCTTTAAATAATTCGATTATTCGCCAGGCCGCAAAACAAATCAGGGCACAGCAGGGTATGAGGGAAAATTTTCGGAAAGGGTTGGAAAGAGCTTTAGCCTATCTGCCCTTTATTCGGGAAGTTTTCCGGGAGCAGGGTTTGCCTGAGGAGCTGGCTTATCTTCCGCATATAGAATCATCCTATAATCCCCTGGCCAGGTCAAAAGTGGGTGCGGCTGGTATGTGGCAATTTATGCGCTCAACTGCCAGATTATATATGAAGGTAAACCGGATTATTGATCAACGCTACGATCCGGTTATCTCAACCCGGGCTGCTGCCAGGTTATTGAAATATAATTACAGTCAGACAGGCGATTGGGGACTGGCCATTACCGCATATAATTTTGGTCTGGCGGGAATAAAGAGAGCGATAAATCAATATGGTCAGGATTATTTAAAAGTAAGAGATTCGTTTAACCACCGAAAGTTTAAATTTGCCTCCCGCAACTTTTTCCCGGAATTTTTAGCGGTTATTGAGATCATGGAAGATTATCTCGTTCATTTTCCGGATGTTAAACCCTTGGAACTTCCTGCCCATATGAAGTATCAACTTAAAAGTAAAATTTCATTACCACAACTTGCCCAAAGGTTGGAAATTGATTTACCCGATATTGTCGACTTAAATCCGGTATACACCAAACGGGCCATCCGGGGATGGAGTCATCTTCCGGCAGGGTACTGGATTAATCTCCCCATTCGGAGCGATATTACCAAGTTGGATAATTATTTTCACCGGAAGCAAATTGAATTGGCTCATGAAAGCACGAATCAAAATAATTTAAACGATTCTGTGCTGGATGACCTTGTCCGACTTGAACAGAAAAATGCCAAAATGACCAGCTCTGATATAAAATCCCCTTCTAAAAATATGAAGTGGTCGAAACCAAGTGTTATAGGTGAAAATTCCAGTCATATTAATGGTTGGGGAGCAATAGTAGCCAACAGCGGATTACCGGAAAATATAACCTCAGTTGAAGAAATTAAAAAGCAACTCTTCGAGGCGTTGAATATTACCGATGATTATCTGATTGTTTTTCCGAATGAAACGCTTGGTCATTTTGCTGATTGGCTAAAAATTCCTTTGTCCTATTTGAGACAGATTAACGATCTTAATCGTCGAAGTCAGATCTATCAGGGTCAAAAAATAAGACTGGATTTTCGACGGGTATCAAAAGATAACTTTCTGGCAAAAAGGTACAAATATCATTTAGAGGTATTAAATGGTTTCTTACAACAAAAAGAGTTTGTAAATTGTGTGGAGTATAAGGTCGCAGCAGGGGAATCTGTCTGGGAAATTGCTAATAACCGTTATAAGCTGCCCCTTGAACTTATTCGGTATTTTAATATTGATTCGGATTTTAATAAATTATTCCCCGGTGATGTGCTGAGAATTCCTGTGTTGATGTCAACAAATTTATTGGAGGAGTCTTTATGAAAATTAAAGAGAAAATTGAAGGCGACGTTGCAATTATCACGGTTACAGGAAACATGATGGGTGGGCCGGAAACTACAGCTTTACACGATAAGGTGAAGAGTCTGATTGCCGATGGTATAAAGCGTGTGGTGATTGACCTGAAAGGAGTAAAATGGATGAACAGTTCCGGTTTGGGTGTGCTTATGGCGTGCATGACGTCCCTCAATAACGCCGGTGGTAGCTTGAAAATTGCCAGCGTAACTGAAAAAGTAAAGAGTCTTTTAATGATTACCCAACTGATGCGGATTTTTGATACTTACGAAAACGCCGAAAGAGCGGTAGGTTCTTTTGTAGAAAGTTCGCAAGGTTAAGTCTATAAAGAAGATTTTGTCTCGATCTCCAGGACATTACCATGGTTAGTGTCCTGGATCATCATCTTGCTTGAAATTTACCTGAGATAGAAGTAAGCGGGCAGGGGGCCAACAGTGGAAGCACCAGGATAACAAGATGAAAATTAAAAAATTACATTCTTGGCGAGTTTCCACATCCGAAGCAAAAGTGCTTCAGCAGGACTTAAGTCAACAACTAATATTTAACTTTCCTTTCTCTATTCAAAATATTAAAATGATTGCCGCTGCCGATGTTTCCTTCAATCGGTTTTCCAAATTTCTGTACGCAGCCATTGTCCTTATCGCTTTCCCGACTATGGAATTACAGTCTGTCCATGCCGGAAGGTTTAAGGCAAATTTCCCATATATTCCTGGTTATTTAAGCTTCCGTGAGGCGCCACCGGTATTGGAATTATTCAATAAAATTGAATCCATCCCGGATGTCCTGCTTTGTGATGGGCAGGGAGTGGCACATCCGCGGGGATTAGGTCTGGCTTCCCATCTGGGTCTTTTTCTTGATCTGCCCTCGATTGGTTGTGCAAAATCTGTATTGGTTGGTGAATATGAGGAACCGGATATGGCCAAGGGCAACCATACAGATTTAGTCTATAACGGTAATATCGTTGGGGCTGCACTCAGGACAAGAACGGGCGTAAAACCAGTCTATGTCTCTGCTGGACATAAAATAGACTTATCCAGTGCGATCGAAATTGTTCTGAAGTGTAGTCCGAAATATCGTATCCCTGAACCACTCAGAATTGCCCATGAAAAAGTTAATGAAATAAGGCGAAATGATATCAAGTAAGACAAAGATTAATTCAGGTATATCTCATTTTATTATTTTCCTGTTTATTAAAATTGTGGAAGGGGGAAGTATATGACCAATGAGACCTTACATCAATTGAAAAGTATCCTTCGACAAAAGGAAAAGGAATTATATTCCATCCAGAAAATCGGCCAGGCCTTGAGCAGTACCCTGAATATTGATGATTTGTTGAATCTGGTAATGAAGGAAATTACCTTCCTGATGAATGCAGACCGCAGCACACTTTACCTGGTGGATCGCAGAAAAAAAGAAATCTGGTCAAAAATTGCTTTAAAAGCCGAGGTTAAGGAGATCCGGCAGAAATTTGGCAAGGGAATCTCCGGCTATGTTGCAGAAACCGGACAAAAAATAAATATTCTCGATGCGTATCATGACTCCCGTTTTGATCCATCAACCGATAAGCGTACCGGCTATCGCACCCGCTCCATTCTCTGCATACCTGTATGGGAGCCATTGAGCATGGGAAAGAAACCCAAACTTATGGCAGTGATTCAGGTATTAAATAAAAAGACCGGATCATTTACTGAGGAAGACGAGGGGATTCTGGAAGCTATTGGGTCAGAGGTCTCAATTGCCCTGGCTAATGCCCGTCTCTATGAACAGCTCAAGAAAAAATTCAATGAAATTGATTTGTTATACGATTTTGAACAAAAGTTGTCCGGTGGATATAAGATTAATGAGATCTTGCAAAGTATCTTACTCCGCACCTTGCAGACGCTTAAATCCAAAAAAATAGCTATTGTATACCCAATAGATAGCCGATACCACTTACTGAGTGTTGATGAAAAAAATCAGGTAAAATCTGATATCCTTCCGGAGATGGATGATGAAATTTTGCCACCGGAGATTCTTACCAAACCGCAGAGATTGAAAAAAATTGAAAATGCCTTTAAGCTTGAAGTAAAAAAATATGTAGATCCGGAATTAAAAATATTCAGGATTCTACCACTTGTGTTCCGGGAAGATAGAGTCGAATTTGCCGCACTGGTTCTTAGCGATCAGGTGGAAACCGGTAAGAGGACCAGCATTTCTGACAATCAGATTATCGGAATCGTTGAGCAAAAAATTTCCCGCGCTCTGGAATTAAGCTTTTTAAGAGAAAGGCTTATTCAGCAGGAGAGACTATTTACAGTTGGTCAAATGATGAGCACTATCGTTCATGATCTTAGAAGCCCGTTGAATACCATCAGCGGTTTTATGGAGTTAATGCTGGAAAAAGAAACAACCGCCAAGGAAAGACAGGATTATTCAAATATTATTCGATTGGAGATTCAGTCAATCGCCAATATGACCCGGGAAATTTTAGATTTTGCCAAAGGGAAGACCAGTATTTTACCGCGTAAAATATCAGTTATCGATATAATAAAACGTTTTCAGATGCAAGTCGAACAATTATTCCGAAATACTGAAATCCTATTAAAATTTGAAAGTGCATCGAAAAGACTCATTTATGCCGATGCCGAGAAAATTAGCCGGGTGCTCTACAACATTGCCAAGAATGCCAAAGAAGCATTAAAAGGAAAGGGTGAATTTCTTTTTCGAAGTTTTGATGAAAACGGAGAAGTTGTTTTTCAGATTTCCGATAATGGCCCTGGTATACCGGAAGAGATCCGGGATCGGTTATTTGAATCCTTTGTTACCAGCGGAAAGGAAAGTGGCACGGGATTAGGCCTGGCCATTGCCAAAAAGATTATCGATGAACATGAAGGAAAGATCGAAATCAAATCGGGTAAAAATAAAGGGACAACATTTTTCATCAAAATTCCTGAATATCAAAAAGAAAAGAATATTATGTGAGCTACAAAATGAGGAAACATCCATTAATTTATAGATGCCATGGGGACAAAAATAAAAAATAACCTGATTTTTCCGGGATATTAGCAATGAAGCCGTATATTTTATTGTTATTAATTTTTATTATTTACCCCTATTGCAGAGAAACAAAAGAACAGGACCAAAACCATAAAATGGACAAATTTACCATGAAACGAGAACAAATGGTAAAAAGTCAGATTGAAGCCCGAGGGATCAAAAATAAAGATGTGCTGGAAGCTTTACTTAAGGTTCCCCGTCATGAATTTGTTCCGGAAAATATACAGGATTTTGCCTATACCGACGAACCACTCTCAATTGGGTCGGGCCAGACCATATCCCAACCCTATATTGTGGCATACATGAGTGAAATCCTCGATCTGAAGAAATCCGACCGAATACTGGAGGTCGGTACAGGTAGTGGCTATCAGGCAGCTATCCTGGCAGAATTATGCGATTCGGTTTACACCATTGAAATACTGCCGGAATTGTCTGAAAGAGCTCAAAAGGTGTTGCATAAATTAAATTATCAGAATATTTATTTTAAGATCGGAAACGGTTTTTATGGCTGGAAGGAAAAATCGCCGTTCGATGCCATAATTGTGACTGCGGCCCCGGAGGAGATACCGGAATCTCTGGTAGAACAATTAGCAGAAGGCGGAAGAATGATTATTCCGGTGGGAGACTTTTTTCAGGAGCTTTATTTGATTACCAAAACTAAAGATGGGATAAAAAAGCGAAAAACTCTTCCGGTAAGGTTCGTTCCGTTACAGGGTGTGCCTCATTCAAAATAAATTATCCCGCGTTTCTATCTTCAACGAATTATATTTTAGGTTTTATTAAGTTTGCTTGGTTTTGGAAATTCCATCCATTACATAGCATTCCTCTATACAAAAACAACTTTCTCATTGAGCTAATCGGCTTTTTTTTGTATTATGCTTACCCTATTTATCTGAAAAACAATGGTTTGATTATGGCTGAAATTAGAGCAGAAAAGCTTCGTAATATTTTAGGTCCGGCATTTGAAATGGAATATTATTCCCGTTTGAAAAATTATTACGTATTTCAGGCGGATGAGAGTTCGATAGAGGACGAACAGATCAGTCAGATTATTGCAACTCTGTTGTCCGCTGGCTATTTCCCAAGGATTCAGAAACAGGATGGCCGTCTTTACGTCCATATTACCGCATATTCCGAGACGAAATCTCATACCCGGGTATGGCTGAATGTTTTGCTGTTTTTACTCACCGTAGTCACGACGATGATGGCAGGTGCGGTCCATCTGGGCAAGGATTATTTTACCGATTTTGCCTGTATTCTCTATGGCAGTCACTATGCTTTTGCCGTGTTATCGATTCTTACTGCCCATGAATTCGGGCATTATTTTGCGGCGAAATTTCATGAAATTAAGGCCACGCTGCCATATTACATCCCCCTGCCACTTCCCGGCTTTCACTTTGGAACACTTGGCGCATTTATCAAAATGAAATCACCGATTAAAGACCGCAAAGCCCTTTTGGACGTGGGCGCGGCCGGACCCATCGCCGGATTTATCGTCAGTATCATATTTCTTATCGTCGGATATCATAACCTGCCCGATTTTAAGGGCATTGTCGCCTATGTGGAGACCATCCATCCCTGGGATATGCATGGGGAGGGAATTAATATTGTTCTGGGTAAATCCCTGCTGTTCTCATTTTTTAACGATGTGATTGGTGGCGGCCGACTGCCAATGAATGAAGTCTACCATTTCCCTTATATCTTTGCCGGTTGGATTGGAATGCTGGTCACGGCCATCAATCTGATACCCATCGGTCAGCTGGATGGCGGACATATTCTTTATTCTTTAACCGGGAACCGGGCGCGTTTCTGGGGAATCGCAGCCTTTGTCCTGTTGCTGGTTTTGAATTTTATCCTCATCGTCCAATATCTTTCATTTGTCTGGGTGTTGTGGGTTATTCTGATTTTTGTTCTCATTGGCTTTAAACACCCTCCGACCATCAATGATCAGATTCCTCTGGGCAATGGGAGAAAAATTATCGGGTGGATATGTGTGGCAATTTTTATCCTCTGTTTTCCACCCTTACCCATTTATATTAATTAGATGGAAAAATAATTAAAGACGCTGGTAATTTTACTTCATGTTATATGCCCTTGCTTTCTTTATTTTAGTGCTTGCTGTACTATTGTTGCTCATCTGGTTGAGGAAGGCGCAGTTTGATGCAGTACACCGGAATTTCCTCGATCTGGAGGATCATTATGGTGGCCGGGTTATCCGGAATGGCTTTGCCATCCGCCCAAAATATTCCGGTGTTTTTAAAGATAACCGGATGTCGATTTCTATTTCATCGGAAAAGAAGACTGATGATCATCCCAGACAATTTTATATTTCAATCTATATGCAGGTGCCATCCCAGATCAATTTTACGGTATTGTCTAATTCCTGGTTATCGAAAAAAACGGAGACTACTAAAAAAAAGAGATTCATCAAAAAGATTGTCCGTGATCACTACTCTATCGAAGTGACCGATAATGCCATCTTTACCCGGATAAATATCCCCAGACTGGAAAAATTAATTGAAAGTATGGACCCTTTCGCCTATATACTGGTATCGAAGCGGGGTTTAATTTTGGAAAGATTATCTGATGATCTAATAGCCGATACGGAATTTAATAAACTGAATCAGCTGCTGACCTCAATGGAACAACTGACCCGGATTGTATCGGAAAAGGGATAGGTTGAAGAATAGTTTTAATCTGAGGAAATAACAATTACCGTAGCAGCTGGCTTACCGAACGTTTTTTATTAATATTATAAATGACTCGGGCAAAGAGCGGAGCGACACTAACCTCCCGGTACCAAGGGGTATTCTGGACAAAGGATTCCCCCCAGAAGACCGCATCTGTCCCAATTACCAATTTAATGATCCCATCATGATAGGCGCGCTCGATTCGTTCCACGGCATTCCCATTGAAAAAAGGAAGACTTACCGCAACGTAAATATCCATTGCCCCCCTTTCCTTTAACAGCGCCGCCGCATGAAGCAGGGTGCCACCGGTTGCTATCATATCATCGACAATCAACACATTCTTATTTTTAACCTCACCTACCAGTCTCATACTCTCTACCTGACCTGGCATGCTATAATCCCTTGCTTTATCAACAATTGCCAGATCAGTTCCTAATCTCTTGGAATAATGCCGGGCTTTTTCCGCACTGCCTACATCGGGCCCGGTTACCACCAGTTTTTTGGGATCGAGCTTTAACTGATTTTTTACATAATCCAGTATTTCACCGGATGCATGCATATCCTCCATTCGGGTATAATTAAAAAATCCCTGTATGGCTTCAGCATGGATGTCAAGGGTAAGAACACGTTCTGCTCCCACATTTTCCAGCAGCTGGGCGATCAGTTTAGCACTCATCGCCTCACGGGTTTTACGCCGCTCCTGTCGGGAATAGGGATATTGGGGAATCACCACCGTGATGTGATCCGGATCTGCCTGATATGCCGCATGTATTGCAGTAACCAAAGCCATCAGATTGTCGTTTACCGAGCGATCACTCAGCGGGTCGTCTACACATTGGATGATGTACAGATCGCCCCCGCGGACGGATTCATTGATCACCACTTTTACTTCTCCATTGGGAAACACAATCTCTTTGGTGTCATGAAGGTGGTATTTTCTATTTTCCTTCTCTTCCCGGGCAATTTTATTGAGTTCATTGAGAATTCGTTCGGCAAATTTTGCCCCGGAATTGCAGGCGAGAAGGGTGAGTGTGCCACGGTTTTCATCAGGATCTATATGCATGATCTCATCCTTATTTGGTAATCGTTTTTCCCTTTTCCTGAAAATGAATTTTCAGTATTTGTAATAATTTCTCCTGGACAGGTGCGCTACCGGCGATAATAAAACCGGTTTTCAGATAGTCAGCTTTTCCCCAAAAATCGGACACCACACCACCGGCCTCTTTTATCAAAAGACTTCCGGCAGAAATATCCCAAATACTTAGACCCAGCTCCCAGAATCCTTCGAACCTTCCCATGGCGGTATAGGCCAGATCGATAGCTGCCGAGCCACATCGGCGCATCCCACTGCATCCGAGAAAAATTTCCTCGAACGCCAGCAAATAATCCGGTAAAAATCTTTTAGCCCGAAATGGGAAACCGGTAGCGATTAATCCTTCCGAAAAATCCTTTTCGCTTACTTTTATTCTGTTTTCATTACAGAATGCTCCTTCTCCTTTTTGAGCGGAGAAAATTTCCTGGTGAACCGGATCGTAAATAAGTCCGGCAATGATCTCTCCTTTGAATTCCAGGGCAATTGAAATGCTAAATATGGGGATGTCCTGGATATAGTTTTTTGTACCATCGAGGGGATCAATAATCCAGCGGTACTCAGTTTCGTTTTGATTTTTTGTGCCCTCCTCCGCCAGAATTTTATGGGAGGGGAAGTTTTCCAAGAGATGATCAACAATTATTTTCTCAGAGTGGTGATCAACATAAGTCACGAAATCATTTCGGGCTTTCTGGTCAATATTTTCCGGCCGAATGGTGCCACGCTTTTCCAGCAGGTAATTTCCGGCCAATAAGGCAGCTTCTCTGGCAATTTCGACAAATTCCGGCATAGCTTATTGTTTTGGGCTTATTTTGTTGAATTCAGATTTTAACAGTCCCAAACTCCTTGAGTTTATTCAGTACCAAAGTCTTTATTTCCTCCAGCCTTTTTTCAGTCTTCGCTTCGAAACGTAATACTAACACGGGCTGGGTATTTGAGGCTCTTACCAAGCCCCAGCCATCGCCAAACATTATCCGAACACCATCCACATCCAAAACGTCATAATGTTTTTTAAAATAATCCGCAGCCTTTCGGGCAATCTTGAATTTTTCTTCATCAGAAGCTATTTCAACCCGCATTTCCGGTGTGGAAAAATACCGCGGGACGTCGGCTAACAGCTCCGAAGCCTTTTTATTCTCCTGGGCGAGGAGTTCAATGAGACGTGCCGATGCATAAATGGCATCGTCATATCCATGATAGCGATCGGCAAAGAAAAGATGGCCGCTCATTTCGCCACCAATGATAGCCCCGGTTTCCTTCATTTTTTTCTTCAGCAGACTATGGCCGGTTTTCCACATAATTGGTTCACCGCCGGCCGCTTCAATGGCTTCGGGAAGCGCCTGGGAGCATTTAACCTCGAAAATTATTTTTTGGCCTTTCTTCTGCTTCAAAACATTTCGGGCAAATAAAATAAGCAGCCGGTCTCCCCAGATGATATCACCTTTGTCGTCGATAACCCCGATTCGGTCCGCATCACCATCGTACGCTACACCTATATCAGCTTTAAGTTTAAGCACCTGGTCCCGGAGATCGGCAATATATTCTTCAATGGTTGGATCCGGATGGTGATTGGGAAAAGTGCCGTCCGGTTCGCAATACATAAAAAAAGCATTTACTCCCAGTTTATGCATCAACTTTTCCACCACCAGCGAAGCAGCCCCGTTTCCGCAGTCAAATACCACCTTAATTTTCTTTGTTATATCTATCCGGCCATTGATGTCTTCGATGTACTCCGAAAGAATTTCCTTTTCCTCCACTTTGCCTTTACCGGTCAGAAAGCTTTTTGATTCAATTATTTCCCGTAATTTCTGGATTTCTTCCCCGAAAATACTGGATTGACCTACTGACATTTTAAAACCATTAAATTCCGGTGGGTTGTGACTGCCAGTAATCATGACGCCACCATCCACCGTTAGTTTGAACAGTGAAAAATACTGAACGGGTGTAGGAACAATTCCAATATCAATGACATCCACCCCGGTTGAGAGGAGTCCCGATATCAATGCCGTTTTAAACCTTTCACTGGAAAGCCGGACATCGCCACCAACACTCAGCTTTTTCCCACCCATCCGTTGTAGATGGGTGCCGAATGCCTTACCGATTAATTCGACAACTTCATCGGTAAGGTCTTGCCCGACTATCCCACGAATATCATACTCTCTGAATATGTACGGATTAACTTTTACCATGATGTCTCCAAGTTACATTCCATGTAGTCTGCTCCCGGACTGCAAATTTAAGTTCATGGGTGGAATATTTCAAGCTGTTTATAAGTGCAATTCTGCTGATACTTTTTAATTGATTTCAGGCTGATTTTCCTAATTCAGATTAAAATCTGGTTACTAAAATATCAGGAATTATAAAATAAGTAGATTTTGTGCGCTACAGTTATTTTTCTCTCTGCTGAGTGTTGCGAATAATTTGTTTTTAGTCGTTAAGTATTTTTATACTTAAATTAAATTGGAGTGGAACTAGTCGCTGTTCTGAAAATATAGGTTAATTTTTTGAAAAGAATCTATCAAATTTATCGAGCTGCCTACGCAAATCTTCCCATCGGTGTATGGATTCTTTCCCTAGTTGTATTCATTAACCGTAGTGGATCGATCGTTTTATTCTTTATGACCCTCTATTTAACCCGCGAACTGGATTTCTCAGTAGCTGCTGCCGGAAGGATGATTAGTATCTATGGATTTGGAGCGCTCCTCGGGACCTATCTGGGAGGCTGGTTAAGTGACATTATTGGTACCAAGCGTGTTCAACTGTATAGTCTCATTTTGACCGGGATCGGTTTTATTATTCTGGGAACACTGGAACATCCTCTCCCGATTGGGGTCATGCTATTCCTGCTGGCTACGGCCGGTGAAGCATTCCGTCCGGCAAACGCAACTGCTATTTCCGAAGTATGTCCACCTCTGTTAAGACCCCGGGCCTATGCGCTCAATCGTTTGGCCATCAATCTGGGTATCACGATAGGTCCGGCTCTTGGTGGGTTTTTAGCCAGGGCAAATTATAACTATCTGTTCTGGATGGATGGTTTAACCTGTTTTATTGCCGGTTTTGTACTCTGGATTTTCTTTCGTAATATGGTACCCCAAAATTATGAATCATCCGAACAGATAAGCTCAACTATTCAGCGACCCTGGAGAGATAAAATTTATCTACTTATTTTGATTCTGGTGTTTCTGAATGCCCTTATTTTTATTCAGTTATTCAATACCTGGCCGATTTATTTACGGGACTTTTACAGTCTTCTGGAAGACAAAATCGGATTATTGGTAATGGTAAATGCCCTGCTAATAGTGCTCTTTGAAATGCCGCTGATTCATAAGCTGGAGAAGTCCGAACACCTAAGGTTGATTGCAGTGGGGGCATTATTGCTTAGTTTGGGATTTGCCATTCTACCGCTTGGGACAACCTTTCGCTTTGCCATACTAACCGTGGTGATCTGGACGATTGGAGAAATCATGGTTTTTCCGCTCCTCACCGGATTTATCTCCAACCGAGCCCCGGAAAAATCCCGTGGGAAATATCTGGGAATGTATAACTTTTCCTTCGCCCTGGCTTTTGTGGTTGGACCGGTATTGGGAACGACTATATATGATTTTGCTAGTCCCATGATGCTCTGGTTTAGTTGTGGTTTGCTGGGAATTGTTTCTTATTTTGGATTCAGATGGGTGGGCAGATTGACCAATTATGAAAAAAGATCAGCTGAAAATCGCTGATCTTTTTTACCTGGTTAAATGAAAAGTAAAGAAAGAATTCGACAGAAAATTATTCTAAAAACGATATGCGAAATTCAACAACAGTTTCTGATAAGTGATATCTTCGAATGTGCCTTCCGGGGTAAGATCATCATAGGTTGTCTGCTTCCAGGTTCCCCGCAAGTAGGCAATATCAATCTTGAACATCCGGTCGATAAGCGTTCCCAGACCAAAAGTTAAATATTTTCGATTGTTATCCGATGGCATATCTTTCAGAGGGGTAGGATCATAAATATATCCAGCCCGAATTTGTGAATCGTATAATGGGATACCTAATTCTGCCCCAAAATTTAATTTAAAAGTTCCCCGGTAACCAGTCTTGAAATTGCGGTTAAGGTCATTCAATTCCTGGGTGTCGAATTTGACTTGAGACCAGTCTGTATATTTTGTACTGCCGGAAAGTAAGATTTTGCCTAGAGCAACTGAAACACCGCCTGAAAAACGGAAAGGTATTTTAACATTATATTCAAAGTTGCCTTCTTCCGGGAAAGTGAAATCATCACCGTTATCAAAATAAAGCACACCGTCTGAGCTATAGTCTTCTTTAACTTTAAAAGTCTGTGGAGATTCAATTCCTACTCCAATACGGGCAGAATTTCCTGCCTTGAACAGTGCCCCAAATTTGGCATTGAAAGAAGAATATTTACTGGAGATTTTTCTGTTCTCTATATATTCGTTAAAATCGGCCGGATAATTATTGAAATTATTATAGATATCAAATTGGTCAAAGTCCTGCAGATAGTTGCTCTTACCAGTCCAGAAGTTTAAGGCAAGACCCACAGAAGCGGTGGGGGATACATCCACTGCACCGGCAAATGACCATTGGTTAATTGAACCATCATCGCTAGCGTAGCCGGTTTTTTCAACATTAAGGCCAAAGAAGTTATAAATATCATTGAGATTATTTGGGTCAACACCGGAAAAAGACAATCGGTCTGTGCCCTCATCGGATATCCCCGAGAATTCATTTTGATACTCAAAATCCCTTAATCTTTGATAACCAAAGGCAAAAACCAAGCTACCCCGGTAAGTGGGGATTGGAAAGGTAAAACCGATGGAATTGAACTTTGTAGCGGTGGTTGAGACGTCTTTTACATTACCCTGAAATTCTACCGAGTTTCCATAATTTAAATTAGACAATTCCAAATAAAATTCCATTTTACGCATCTGAGCCAGCCCGCCCGGATTCCAGTAGATAGCCGAGTAATCATCCGCCACTCCTACGTATGCGCCACCCATTCCTAAAGCCCTGGCGCCAAAACCGATCTCATTATCGGTTATCCGGATGGCATCATAAGTACCCTGGGCCAGGGATAAACTCAGCAGTACCAAAATGATTAATAAAAGACTAATGTTTAATATCTTTATCATCTATTTACCTGTATTTTTATTTCTTTTTACGATCTACCTTTCGGACATTTGAATTTTGATCACCACCAGAATTTCTCTGCCCTTCTCGTGTAGATGATTTATCATCTGCCTGCCGAATATTCGAGTTATTTCCGGAAGTGGAGGTACTATCCCCCGATATAATTCGAGTGCTGGAACCGGTGTTGGAACCAGCAACACCAATCGGATTGTTTGAGACGGATTGATCATTTCCGCCGGCACCCGGAAATCGGCGTCTGGCAGAGGTGGTGGGTAGTGTGTTGTTATCACCGGAACTTACCGGATAACCACCTGACTGATAAAAGATATCTCTGGACCACCAGGGAGATTCGTAATAATAATACCACCGGTCATTGTTGTAAATATAATTCAGGCGTGGAATCTCCTCCTGCGGAGTCATCAGTAAAGGTTGGTCTGTGATATGGCAACTGTTGCAATCATCCGAAAAATAGACTGGGTGCTGGAATGCAGCATTGTCTGAATCTGAAACGGCAGGATGCTTGATTACCGTATAACACCCTGCCATTATCACAAATGAAAGGAAAACCAAATATATTTTATAGTTCATAAATATTTAATTATCTGCTTCTTTTGGAAGAACTTGAGCTACGGCTTGAACCTGAACTACTTGAACTGCTTCTGCTTCCGGAACTGGAGGATCTGCTGCCACTGGAAGAACTTCGTACCGATGAACTTGATCCGCTGCTTCTTCTGGAATTACCACTGGAACGATAAGATCCTGAATTACTCTTTCGGGAACTGCTTCCGGAGCGGTAACCTGGTGAAGAGCGCGAGGAACTCTTTGAGCCTCTGGAAGACCGGTAACTCCTGGAATTTTCCCGGCTGCTTCTCGATTTAGTGATGCTGTTTCTTTCAGTATTTCTGGTTGAACCCCTCACTGTTGTGGAAGATCGGTGGCTTCTTATCCGTTGAGCTTCGGATCTGGTTATCCTGTTCCGGGTATCTGTTCTGGACCGGATGATCCGGCTGGTATTGCCTCGGTCGCTGGTATTATCATTTCCTCTGGCAATAGATGTCCCACCAAGATTGCCTGAACCTCTATCTCCACCCCTGGTAATATCTCTTATCCGGGATGGTGAGCGGCGATCGAATGTGCGTTTTGCGAAATACTTGTCGTAATGGTAATAATGCGGATAGTAATAGAACGGATCATAATAACCATAATAATAGGGGTAACCCCATCGGTGATAGGAATAAATCGGATAGCCATACCAGGGATACCAGAAAGGATCCCACCAGTAGGAAGAAAACCCCACATAAACACCCCATCTTCGTGAAGGTCCCCAGTACCAGGGATCATAATAAGAATCATAATAGGGATCGTAACTATAGGGATAATCGTAATAGTAATTATTAATAATTGTATTAGCCGTTGAATCAGTTGCTGTTGAGTCGTCTACGTAGTAATTCTCATCAACATAGTATTGAGCATATTCATCGGAGGGAGGGTTCACCATTTTTAATTGGGTATAACAACCTGTCGATAAAAGAGCGACAAAAATTGTTAAACTAAAAAGCTTAATAAAAATTTTCATTACTACCTCCTTTTGGCCGTCAAAATATTTAACGGTCATATAATATTGTTGTTCCTCTCAAATCATTTTAACCTAACTCACATTTAAAATCAACAAAATTCTAATTAATTTTAAATTTCCGTATAACATTTAAAAGGTAATT
>CAYVKM010000020.1:1276-47854 GCA_964452045.1 uncultured Calditrichaceae bacterium | reverse complement strand
TTATTTTATTAGGGGGAGAGATGAATTTGATAAGCGCAATATTGAAAGTTCACGCCAATTTCTGGAAAAGGCAGTAAATCTGGATACCACTTTTGCCACGGCTTATTCTTATCTGGCCAAGGCTTATTATACCTTAGGTAATCCCAAAGCAGGAAGTGTTGCTCTGCAAAAAGCCAAATATTTATCGGAAAAGGCAACCGAAAAAGAGCGACTCTATATCCAAGTAGCATCAGCAATTTTTTTGGAGAATAATAGCGAGAAAAGATTTGATCTGGAGCAGAAAATAATCGAAAAATATCCTCAGGAAAAGCGCGCTTATCTTGATCTAGCCTATTATTGTTATGCTAGAAAAAAAATATATGCCAAAGCATCAGAGATGTTTAATAAAGTAATAAAACTTGATCCTGATTTTGGTTTGGCCTTTAATGAGCTTGCTTTCATGTATATGGAAATGGGAGAGTACGAAAAAGCCAAGCAGAATTTGGAACGTTATGCTTTCTTAAATCCTGGCGATCCTAATGTCTTCGATTCCATGGGGGAATTGTATCTCCGGATGGGAGAATTGGGCCAGGCGTTGGCAAAATACCAGGAAGCTACAAAAGTTGAATCACATTATGTTGCCGCTTATAAAACTGTTGCCTATATCTATGCACTGAAGGAAGATTATAATGAGGCTATAACCTGGATTGATCAATATTTAAAAATAGCACCGTCGGAGGGAATTCAGGCAAGAGGTCATTTATACAAGGGATTCTATTGCTTCTGGTTAGGTCGTTTTGATCAGTTACAGCAGGAGCTTCAGATCGCTTCTGATTACTATAGGGCAGTAGAAAATCAGGATGGACTAGCTTATATTAATTGGTCAAAAGGATGGTATTATTTTTACCTTGGGGATATAATTAATGGCAGGAAATATTTTAAGGAGTGGTTCAATTTTCGTGAAAAAAATTACTCCCAATACACGATGAGACACAAAACAGAATTCAATTTCTTTTTCGGCCTTACAGATTTGCGCACGGGTAAGATCGATTCCGCAAAATTTAGACTGAAAGAGATGAAAGAATTATTATCAAAGGTAGATTTAGAAAATATGGATCGTCTGAAGTTTTATTATGATGTGTTTGAATTAGAATTTCTTCTTTCACAAAATTCTACTGAGAAAGCAATAAGTATTTCTGGTAAGTTGTCTCCATTACAAACACCTCCGATTGGTATAACAAGTTTAATAACATATAACTTACCCTTTCCGAATTTGCGGGATTTTTCAGCCAGAGCCTATCAACATACGGGAGATTTGGACAAGGCTATTTCTGAATATGAGAAATTGATTAAGTTTAGTCCAAAAAGTAAAGAAAGGAGACTAATTCATCCCACATTTTACTTTAAACTAGCTAAGTTATATGAGGAAAGAGGCAATAGAGATAAAGCAATTGAGAACTATCAAAAATTTCTGGAAATTTGGAAGAAGGCCGATGAAGATTTACCTGAAATCATTGAGGCAAATAACAGTATGAAGAAATTGAAACTTTAAACAATCTATACTTTTGGATAATCAATTTCCATTGATTAAATAACATGAATTCTCAAACCATAATTTTTAACACACACGAAATCCTTCAACAACAATTTGAATTTGCAAAAATTCTGGGGCAGCAAACTGATTTCCAGGAAGTATTGCGACTGGTGGCCCATAAGGCGGCTCAATTTTTAAACGCCGATCTAACATTGATTCTCATGTTAAATCCCGATACCAGAGAAACAGTCAAGACCATATTAAAGGATGGCAAAAATATTGAAAAAAAAGAATACCATAGCATTCATATCCAGGTGGGCGGATGGATAGTAAGCAAAAAGAGGCCCTTCCTCAGCCCAAAGATTCAAATAGACGACCGGTTTGATAAAGGCCTGTTTGAGAAGGTTCCCATAGAAACTGTTATGGGTGTGCCTTTAGTTATCGAGGGGATAATAATTGGCGCATTAATCTTATTGTATAAGGACTCACAGGATTTTTCAGATACAGGTGCGATTGAATTATTAGAGAACATCGCAGCAATATCGGCACCCTTTTTACGTAATATTCAAAAAATTAGGCAATATTTCCAGAGCTCAATGCCTGAATCAACCTTACTTCTTAAATATAAGAATGTTGGTTTATATGGAAAAAGTCCCAAATTCATTGAAATGCTCCAGGCCATTGAAGCGGCCGCCAAATGCGATGTCAGAGTTTTGCTGGATGGAAAAACCGGTACGGGTAAAGAGTTGATCGCCAAAGCTATCCATAAATTTAGTTCCAGGAGTAACTGTCCTTTTATTGCCATCGACTGTGGTGCTATTCCTGACACATTATTGGAAAGTGAATTATTTGGACATCGGCGAGGCGCCTTTACCGGTGCCCATTCGGACCGTCAGGGATTGTTTTTAGAAGCAAATGGTGGTACTTTATTTATGGACGAAATAAATAACCTGCCATACGACATGCAGTCTAAATTACTGCGGGTTTTGGAAGAGGGTGAAGTCCGACCGGTTGGCAGTGATAAATCAGTGACGTTAGACATAAGAATTATTGCCGCCTCCAGTGTCCCATTAAAAAAATTAGTTGCTGAAGGTATCTTTCGGGAAGATCTGTTTTACCGCTTGCATGTTTATCCCATTCATATCCCTGATTTAAATGAAAGGCAGGAAGATATTGCAGTTCTGGCGAATCATTTTCTACATAAGTATGCCGGGCAGCAGAACAAGAACATTCAAGGTTTCCATGAAGAGCTTATTGATTTTATGAATCAGCGCAATTGGGATGGCCATATCCGGGAATTGGAAAATTTTGTTGAGAGAATGATTACCATTACTCCGCTGAATACCTCAACCATTAATGCTGACTATTTCCCATTGGATATGAAAAAAGAATTTGAAAATTTCAGACTGGAAATGAATGCAGAAAATAAATCAGAATCAATTAAGGAACGATTGAATAAATATCAGGCCGAAATCATTAAAAAAACGCTCATAGAATGTGGTTGGAATCAGTCAAAAGCAGCTCGAAAATTGCAGACTTCAGAAAGTAATGTCCGGAATAAAATAAGTCAGTTTAATATCCGGAAAGAATAACTTCCTTTAAAAGGTTCGTTTTATT
Source organism: uncultured Calditrichaceae bacterium (assembly GCA_964452045.1). Lineage (GTDB taxonomy): Bacteria > Calditrichota > Calditrichia > RBG-13-44-9 > RBG-13-44-9 > CAYVKM01. Next base: position 44,724 of record CAYVKM010000020.1, on the reverse strand, counting down.
TTTCGAATCTAACTTCAATAATAATAATAAACCTTAAAATTCTCTCGCAAAATATTGCGAGCTTCGGCTTTTCATACCCTTCAGTTTTAACCCATCTTCTTTTTATAAATATATGAATTTTTGCTGTTTGATTAAGATCTCATAAAATCATGGTACATTTTTTGAGACGTGCCTGATTTGAATAAAATAAGGAGGATGTCATGAAACGTTTAATTGTTATGTTGTTAGTCATTGGAATAAACCTGATCTTTTTTAGTTGCTCAGGAGAGAATCCTACAGAACCTGAAATAAGCCAAGCTCCTGAAATAAGTCAAGTTCCCGAAATGAGTCAAATGGATCAGTTAACAGATCCATTGCCGACAGAATGTGTAACATATTTTAGTGGCACATCATATCCTGTTGCACCAATCAACCCTGGGACAACTACTGTTCTACCAAATGGTAAAACACTGCTTAAAGGACAAGTGGCTGAATGGTACGATAATGCAACTGATCCACGGGTAACGGGACAATCTATTTGGACGGTCAATAAATTGTTAGATCCAGATGGTACCGGAATAGCGTGGGGAAATGCTGAGCTAAACGTGGATAATTCCGGCGGAAAATGGAAAATAGTATGGTGGGGTTGTGTATCCGAAGTTGGTGTTGTAGCTAAAGCTGTTGGTATTGGTAAAAAAGGATCGGTGAGGGGATTGTTTGCTAAATGGACATATACAATGACTTTTGCAAATGGAATTTTTTACGTCACTGAAGGTTATGTTCATTAATAGTTAGTAAAATTTTTGTAGTAATCAGGATTGACTTACCATTTTTTCATTAAAAAAAAGACACCCAGTTGTCCGACTATAAATGGACACCGCGTGTTTTTAATGTACAGGGATTTATAATTGAAGGTAATTAAAACCGTCTGAAATTTTTAGAATTATCTAATATTATTGTCCGAAAAAAGTAAAAAGATTTAAAAGTTTATTCTTAACTCATATCCATAATTGAGAGATTCATTATTTCAAATCAGTTATTAAACCAATTCTAGGAGGATGTTATGAAAGCTTTACTGATTATGTTTTTAATTATCGGTACCAGTTTGCTCTTTTTTGGCTGCTCCGATGAAAGTGCTTTAGCTCCTGAATTAGGTCAAAGTGGTCAGGTAACAAACTCTCTGGCCAAAAAACCGATTTCAGATTCAACCATATATGACTTCGTTGGTCATCTTGGGATACTCGATCCCCAGGGAAGATTACTTGGGTGGATAGGGACTATTAGCGGAGATATCAACGGAGTAATAAAATGGTGGATGGTTCCGCCGATGTCATACACCGGACAGGCATCCCACTACGAAGACAGATTCGAAATCTGGAATGCCGATACGACAGAGTTGCTCCTGGCAGGAGATGAGGCAGGTACGACCACAGCTCGTCATGGGAAAAACAGTAATTGGCGGACGAACGGCACAGTTACGGAAGCGTATGGAGAATTCGAGGATTGGCTTGGTCGCAACAATCATGCAGAAGGACATTTTACCTGGGCAGCCCCTGGCTTACCAGACCACGGCACTGGCACATTTAGAATAAACTAATAATTAGAGCAGGGCTGACAAATCTTGGTTGTATGTCAATGATAAATTAGAAGAGGATGATGGTGGAAAAGCATGGGGAAGAGGTGTCTACTACCAGTTAGTAGTGAGTGGTCATGTTGAGACAAGCAAGATGAGTTTGATAAAATAGTTTAAAATGATATTTAATTATTTGGAGTAAACAAAAAGGGCGGCCATCTGGGCCCCCTTTTTATTAAATATTCAAAGCCTCTTTTACTTTATCAAAAAAGACTTTCTAGATAGCCGTTTAAAGCAATTTAGATAGAATACTTGTAAATAGATCATTCTAAATTGCTCATTAATTCTTGCACTTAAAGAATTAATTACGATTCCACTGGAGTAATTTTAACTAGGTAACTGTTTCTTTTTAATATACTGTTTATTATATTATGAAAGCTGGAATCTGAAATAATTTGTAACGCTGACGACTGACGAACCTTTCATTTTTGATTTCCCACCATTTAAATGGGAATCGTTATGTCAGTAGAGGCCGGGCAAACCATTTCTCACTACCAAATCCTCGAGAAACTCGGTGAAGGGGGTATGGGAGTTGTATACCAAGCCCGGGATACCGCCTTGAATCGTTTCGTGGCATTAAAATTCCTTCCCACCCACCTCACTAAAGATAAAGCGAGCCGAAAACGCTTTATAGTGGAAGCGCAGGCCGCATCGGCGCTGGATCATCCCAATATCTGTAACATTCATGAGATAAATGAAACCCCTGATGGACAGCTCTATATCTGCATGGCCTATTATGAAGGTGAATCCTTGCGTCAGAAAATTAAAAAAGGTCCCATTCCCTTCAATGAAGCGATTAAAATATTTCTACGAGTCGTCCGGGGTTTACAAGCCGCCCACGAAGAAAAAATCATTCATCGCGATATCAAACCGGGAAATATCCTTATCACTAATAAGAGTGAGGTAAAAATTGTTGATTTTGGATTGGCAAAATTGGCTGGTGTAGACCTCACTAAATCAACCAGCAGCAAAGGTACTGCGGCCTATATGTGTCCCGAACAGATTCGTGGAGAAAGAGTTGACCACCGCTCTGATATTTGGGCATTAGGAGTGGTATTCTACGAAATGCTAACCGGTCATCTGCCATTCAAGGGCGAATATCCGGAGCCAATGATGTACTCCATTGTCAATGAAGAACCGACGTCACTTTCCCAATATCTCACTGACTTCCCTGAATCATTACAATTGATTATTGACAAATTGCTCAAAAAAGATCCCGATGAAAGGTATCTGAATATTTCAGATATGCTTGGGGATTTAGAATCACTCCTAAAAGAAAGTGGATTAGTAATTATAAAAACGAGATCAGGTATTACCAGGCTGCTTTTGAGGAAAAAATCATACTTATATGTCATTGCTGCTATCTTCATTGTGATATTATTACTAATCTTGACTAAACCTTATCTCTTTCCGGAGCGCAGTACTGGTAATTCAATTGCCGTACTGCCGCTGGAAAATATGACCAAAGATCCTGAGCAGGAGTGGTTCTCCGATGGGATGACGGATGCCCTGATTACCGAGTTGGCACAAATTCGTGAATTGAGAGTCATTTCCCGCTCTTCAGCGATGCAATATAAAGAGACAACCAAAAGCCCACCGGAGATAGCTACCGAATTGGGTGTTCAGTACCTAGTTGATGGCTCGGTTGTTAGAGTGGGTGATCTGGTAAAAATTTCGGCCAGGCTGATTAATGCACTTGACGATCAGTATATATGGGCCAAAGAATATGAGCGCGGATTTATCAATATATTAGGATTGCATGGTGAGATTGCCAAAGCTATTGCAAGTCAAATAGAAGTTCAGTTGACGCCACATGAGGAAAAGAGGTTAGCTCAGGATCGTTCTGTTAATCCAGAAACTTATGAAATGTATATGAAAGGAATTTACCATTTAAACAAAAGGACACCTGACGGTCTTGAAAAAGGAATGGCATATCTTAACCAGGCTGTTGAAAAAGATCCGAATGAACCATTAGCTCAAGCAGGATTATCACTGGGTTATAGCATTATGGCACATACACCAAAACCGATACCAGGCACTTCAAAACTTTGCAAGGAAGCAGCTTTAAAAGCATTGGAATTAGATGATAACCTGGCTGAAGCCCATCTGGCATTAGCTATGGTGAGAATTTACAGCGACTGGGATAAGACCGGGGCGGGGCAATCATATAGAAGAGCGCTGGAACTTAATCCGAACCTGACTCTGGCACTTTTTCACTATGCATATTATGAATTACTTATGGGGAATTATGAAGATGCACCTAAATATTTGCAGCGAGCCATTGAACTGGATCCTCTTTCCAATATATATCCGGCGGAACTGGCTTGGATGATTACTGGTTTTGGAGAATATGACAAAACCATAGAATTAGCTCTTAAATCGTTAGAGTTGGTACCGGATTTTCCCTTTGCACTATTTGCGCTGGGAGAAGGTTATGCCGGAAAAGGTATGTATGAAGAAGCAATTGAAGCACAAAAAAGATCGGCTGAGTTAAGTCCCTATCACAAGTTTGGTCTGGCTCATACTTACGCATTGGCAGGTTATACTGATGAAGCCCTTAAAATTGCGGCAGAATTAGAGAGGCGAAATGAAATCTGGGATACCTGGTGTTTAGCTGTCATATATTCAGCCTTTGGAGACGCGGATAAAGTGTTCTATTGGCTGGAGAAGGCTTTCGAACATCGTCATCCCTATATTCAATGGCTGAGAAGAAACAATTATTTTGATGTTTTTAAAAATGATCCAAGATATGAGAGTTTGGCGCAGCGTTTAAACTTGCCGGAATAAGTAATTAAAATGCAAAATTCTTGAAACCGCTTGCTCAAAGATTGCAAGTTTATTAATAATTAGAGAATTTTATAAAATTTTAAAATTTTAATCTGGCTTATCAAAACGTAAGATGAATAGCAACGATCTATTTGAAATTGCCAGAATCCTGGGGAAGCAAACCGATTTTCCGGAAGTGTTACGTCTGGTTGCTCATAATTCAGCTCAGTTTCTTAAAGCCGATCTGGCTCTAATTTTAATGCTCAATCCGGATACCAGGGAGACGGTCAAAACCATGATCAAGGACGGGAAATCTATTGAACAGAAAGAATATAGGGATATTCATATCCACGTGGGTGGTTGGATTGTTAACAACTGCAAGCCATTTTTCAGTCAAAATATTCAAGGGGATGACCGGTTTGTAAAGGGATTATTTGATAAGGTTCCCATAAAATCGGTTGCCGGTGTGCCATTGGTCATCGAAGGTATCACTATCGGAGCGTTAATCCTGCTGTATCAAGAATTCTCTGAGGTAAATAATGAGAATGCCGTAAAACCTCTGGAGAATCTGGCCGCTATTTCAGCGCCTTTTCTGCGGAATACCCAAAAGATCAGGGCCTATTTTGATTCTGTTTTACCGGAATCTTCTTTACTTCAAAAGTATAATAATTTTGGCCTTTATGGTAAAGCTCCTCGATTTATTGAGTTATTGCATGCTATAGAAGCTGCCGCCCGTTGCGAGGCCCGGGTGTTACTGGTTGGCAAAACCGGCACCGGTAAGGAACTGATTGCCAATGCGATTTATCGCTTCAGTTCCAGAGAAAATGGTCCGTTTGTGGCGGTCGATTGCGGGGCGATTCCGCAAACGCTGCTGGAAAGCGAATTCTTCGGGCATAGCAAAGGAGCTTTCACCGGCGCCCACGCGGACCGCCAGGGCTTATTTCTAAAAGCTAATAACGGGACATTTTTTTTAGATGAAATCAATAATCTACCCTACGATATGCAGTCAAAATTATTGCGGGTTATCGAGGATGGTGCAGTACGGCCGGTTGGCAGTGATGAGGTATTGAAAACGGATGTCAGGATTATCGCCGCTGCCAGCACATCATTAAAGGAGCTGGTAACTGAAAAAAAATTTCGGGAAGATCTCTTTTACCGTTTACACGTTTTTCCCATTTATGTGCCGGCTTTAGCAGAGCGAGTGTCGGACATTCCGCTTCTGGCAAATCATTTTCTGCATCAGTATACCAAACGGAAAGAAAAAAAAGCCAAACATTTCCATGAAGAAGTGATTGATTTTATAAAACAGCGGACCTGGGATGGTAATATCAGAGAACTGGAAAATTTTGTGGAAAGATTGATCACTCTCACCCCCAAAGAGGCTTCACTAATTGACATTGAGTCCTTTCCAGCCGATCTAAGGGAGGAATTATATCATTTTCGTGAAAAACAAAAACGTCAAAAACATTTGGAATCTCTAAAGGGACAGGTACAAAATTTTGAAGCACAACTGATCAAACAAACCTTAATTGACTGCAATTGGAACCAATCTGAAGCCGCCCGCAGGTTAGAGACCTCTGAGAAAAATATCCGTTATAAAATAATTAAATTAAATATCCAAAAACCAGAAATTGAATAAAAGAGATCAAATATGAAAAAATTCTTCAAACTTTTATTCGTGTTTATAATTGTTTTGTCTCATTTAGTAATGGCTGGGCAGGGGGAAATTGTAATTAAAGGAAAAGTAACGGATAATTCAGGTAAACCATTAATTGATGCAAATGTAGCCATCGTTGATAAATCATACGGCAGTGCTACTGACAGAAACGGTGATTTTATTTTTAAACTGCCTTCTGACTACCTAGGTCAAGATGTAGTTTTAGAAGTCCAGTATATAGGATTCATATCACAATTTAAAAGAATCAAGTTGGTAATAGGTTCTAACATTTATGATTTTCAGATGGTGAGAGATGTGCTTTCATTAAAGCCTGTTATTGTAACTGCTCAAAGACGTGAAGAAAATCTTCAGAATGTACCTACATCAATTACAGCACTGGGTAGCAAAGAAATACAGAACCGTGGTATAGACAGAGTATTTGATCTTCAGAATTCGATTCCCAACTTTTTTTTAGGAGATGGGACAGTTAATGCAAGAGCTTCTTCATCAATCAGAGGTATAGCCGGCTCCAGCCGCGCATCGGGTGTCGAAACACGGGCGAACTACTATATAGATGATGTTTATATGGGACGTTCGATAGCGGTAAACCAGGATTTATTTGACCTGGAAAGAATTGAAATACTTAAAGGGCCACAGGGAACCCTGTTTGGAAAAAATACTGTTTCAGGTGTAATCAATATAACTACCCGCAAACCTTTTAATGGATGGGAAGGAACTGTAAGTGTTGACGCGGGTAATTACAGCTACCTAAATAGTAATATTATAATTAATGCTCCTTTGATGGATAATAAACTCTTCGCCAGGTTTTCAGGAAAAATAATGAGAAGAGATGGATATGTTACTAACTTATTTAACAACAAAGATTACAATGGACAGAATATTATGAATGGCAGATTCCAGTTACGATATCTTCCATCCCCGAATTTTGATATCACCATGAGTTTAAATGTTCTTCGAGACAGGAGACCTCGAAGAATTGTTGGAATAGCTTTGGAAGGACCCGGCCATGACGCAGCACCAGGTCCGCGCGAAGTATCTCATAATGTAAATGAATTTGAAGACCGTGATATATTTGGTGGCTCGCTAAATATGATTTATCAATTCTCAAATAATTATAGTATAAAATCTATCACTGGTTTCAGAAAAATTAAAAACTGGGGTAATCTGGATGAGGATTTATCACCGGAAGCATGGGTTTTAACTAAGGATAAAAACGAGGATACTCATTTCACACAGGAATTTAGGCTAACATCTCCCGTTTTTAAACACTTTAATTATGTTACGGGATTATTTTACTTTTATCAGAGTTCTGATTATAGATTCGATTTGAAAACCTCTGCCGACAATCCTTTACCTAATTTCACATTGTTATCAGAAGGTCCGGTAAAATCCAATTCTCTTGCAGGATATTTTCATGGTAATTTTAATATAACGAGCAATCTTTCACTATTCGGAGGTCTCAGATATACATATGAATATAAAAAAGTAAATTGGGATCAAACGAACAATCTAGATCTATACATTAATCTTGAAAATTATACTGATACATATTCAAAAGGTATATTCTCCCCGCAAATTGGCTTACGATATAATCCTCTCGACCAACTAATGATATATGCTAAAACCAGCTGGGGATATAAAAGCGGCGGATGGGGTAACTTTACTGTACGGAATATTGAGTATCTTAAACTTAAACCTGAATATTCCGTTAGTTATGAGACCGGAGTTAAGTTAACTACTTTTAATAACAGGTTGAGTTTTAATACTGCAGCTTTTTTGAACAAGTTCGATGACTTTCAGACTGAGATTTGGGAGTATGTACCTATTCCATTCGATGTAATTCTACCTGTTTATACAAATGCAGCAAAGGTAACCTCTAAAGGATTTGAATTGGAACTAATTGCTGCTCCTTTTAAAAATCTATCTCTATTCAGCTCATTAGGTTATGTGGATGCAACTTATGATGAATTCATTATTACCTCGGAACGTGATTATAATGGCAATAAATTGGAACTTGCTCCTCAAACCGAGTATAATTTTTCAATAGAGTATAAGATGCCTGTTATTAAATTTGGCACATTTATTATAAGAGGTGACTTTATTCATAAAGATGACTATTATTTTGATGCAAGCAATGCAGAGGATTTCCATATTGCATCTTATGAATTAATTGATGGGAAAATTGGGTATGAAAGTTTTGATGGGTCTTTAGGAATTTACTTATGGGGAAAGAACTTAACTGACGAATTATATATGCTAACCAGGGCAATATTTCCTTTGCCGGTTAAATATGCCTGGTATGGTATGCCCCGCACTTTTGGCATTCAGGTCTCCTACAGTTTTTTGCGATACTAAATATCTATTTAGTCCGAAATTAATTGCGGAGTAATGATAGAATATAATTTAGAATATATACTTCAACAATGGAAAATCTGTTTGAGTTAAATCCGCATTTAGTTCTCAACATGATTACCCAGAGATACTGCTTACTATTATGTTGAGGATAACCGCAGTTTTTAAATCCAAATTTTTAACACGAATTCTGCTCAACTAATCTATCCCGTTTTTTTAATCAAAGTTACAAAAACCATATTAGTAATTATATATATCGACAATCTTTCCGCCTCTAAGTTAAATGAAAACAATAAATCCAAGGACAACCACGACTATCTTTCCGAAATCTCCATATTAAGTTCACATCATTTCCACTTTAAAATTATTGACATCCCTTTGTTTTAAAATGACTTAGCAATTCCTCAAAAATTGATGGTACACCTTTTGAGAGAGTTTTGATTTGAAAACAATCATAAAGGAGGTGTATCATGAAGCATCGGCTTACATTTTTATTTTCAAAGACCTCACCACGAAATGCGCTTTCATTCCTTATTGCATTATTAATGAAATATTTACAAAATATTGTAATTCTCCTTCTCTTATTTACTCTTGCAGCTACAGCACAACAAACAAATTGGATTAAAATTAATATGGATACAGAAGCATCTTTTGTGTCGGTTTATTTTTCAGATGGAAATTCAGGGTGGGTAATTGGGAGATTACCATTTCATAAAACTAGCATTTTCAAAACAGTTGATGGAGGTGAATCATGGTTGGAACAACAGAAGGAATTGCCGCTTGCTCTGACATCAATATGTTTTACTGATTCTGAAAACGGATGGGCTGTTGGGGAGAGCGGAAAAATCATTCATACGAAAGATGGAGGAGAAAGTTGGGTTTTACAAAACAGCGGAACAAGATATAATTTAAACTCAGTCTGTTTTATAGATTCAAAAATAGGATGGGCAGTTGGGATATTCGGGAGAATTGTGCACACGATGGATGGTGGTAATCATTGGCAAAAGCAATATCCTGGAAATTCAATAAATTTCTTAAAATCTGTTTATTTTGTTGATTCACAGACAGGCTGGATTGTTGGGGATGGAGGAATAATTTTCAAAACTGCAGATGGTGGCTTTAATTGGGTGGAGCAATATATCCCAATGAATAATGATTTAAATTCGGTCTGTTTTGTAGATAGCGATCATGGCTGGATAGTAGGTCAAGATGCAATCATACTCAGCACAATAGATGGTGGGTTAAATTGGAATACTCAAAATTCACCTATAAGAGTTAGTTCACGAGGTAATAACGATCTGTATTCGGTCTACTTTACAGATATTAGCAATGGTTGGGCGGTGGGGAGAGATGGTATTATTTTGCACAACATTGATGGTGGAGCCAAATGGGAGCTGGAATCCAGTGGAACGACGAACAACTTATATTCAATCTTCTTTCCAAATAAGAATAGAGGTTGGGCTGTAGGAGCTTTTGGAATAATTCTTCAATGTGAATCAATCATATCCATTGGCCAGGATAAAGTTCATCTATCAAATTTATCCAGCACAATAAATCTCCAACAGAACTATCCCAATCCTTTTAATCCAACCACAGAAATCTCATTTACACTGCCAAAGGCTTCAGATATTACCCTCAAGATTTATGATACACTTGGCAGAGAAGTAGCAGTACTTGCAAAAGGCAGAAAGAATTCTGGAATTCATAGAATCTCGTTTATTGCTGAAGGTTTACCAAGTGGCGTTTATTTATATAAACTAGAGGCTGACAATTTTACAAATGTGAAGAAAATGATGCTCATGAAATAAAAATTTAAAGGAGGATTATCATGAAAAATTATTTTGTACTTATTCAATTTATCTTAGCACGTATTGCGTTCAACCGACTGGCTGTATGCTTTTTTACCGTGTTCTTGCTGGTAACTTTATCAGGTATTTTATCACTAACCTACGGGGACTGGCCAAAGTATAATATAGATTCAAACCTCCCGAATGCTACAATTGTACGCGTTGGCGATATCGATGGTGACGGTGACCTGGATGTGGTTGCAACATCATTTGGTGTGTCTGATGTCGTCTGGTATGAGAATGGTGGTGGAATGCCACCCACTTGGACCAAGTGGACCATCGACGCAAACCTGGGTGGAGCCGTTGGTGCTTATATTGCTGATATCGATGGTGATGATACCCTGGATGTGGTAGCCACAGGAAATGGTGCAAATGATGTTGTCTGGTATAAGAATGAAGGTGGAACACCAATCACCTGGACTAAATATATTATTGATAGTAATCTTGGTGGTGCTGAGTTTGTAGATGTTGGTGATATAGATGGTGATACGGACCCGGATGTGGCAGCGGTAGGAATTAGTGCAAATGATGTTGTCTGGTATAAGAATGAAGGTGGAACACCAATCACCTGGAGCAAACAGACCATAGATGGAAACCTGGGCGGAGCCGTGGGTTGCCATGTTGCTGATATAGATGGTGATGATACCCTGGATGTGGTTGCTTGCGGAAACTCTGTGGATGATGTGGTGTGGTATAAGAATGAGGGGGGAACACCAATAAGTTGGACCAAATATACAATCGATGCAAACCTAGATGGAGCCTGGTGTGTTGATGTGGGCGATATCGATGATGACACTGACCTGGATGTGGTCGCCACAGGAAGGACTGTAAGTGATGTTGTCTGGTATGAAAATAGTGGTGGACCACCCATCAGTTGGACCAAGGATACCATCGATACAAACCTTGGTGATGCTTTTGTTGTGGATATTGCTGATATAGATCTTGATAATGATTTGGATGTGGTAGCGACCGGAAGGAGTGCAGATGCTGTTGTCTGGTATGAGAATGGTGGTGGAACACCAATCTCCTGGAATAAATATTTCATAGATGCAAACCTGGATGGTGCGAATTTTGTTTTTGCTGCTGATATAGATGGTAACATTTACCCGGACGTGTTTGCCACAGGATGGAATGCCAATAATGTCGTATGGTATGAGAATCCTTCAGTGGGTATTAAGTTTCTTTCAAATATAGCACCAACCAGTTATGTACTTTCTCAGAATTACCCCAATCCCTTTAACCCAACAACCGCCATCGAATTCTCCATTCCGAAGTCAGAGTTTGTTACCCTGAAAATATACAACACCCTGGGAGAAGAAGTGACAACACTTGTTTCTGATATGTTATCTGCTGGCTCATATGACTACGAGTGGGATGCCTCTAACCTTGCCAGTGGGGTGTACCTATACAGGTTACAAGCAGGAGATTATGTTGAGACGAGGAAGATGGTTTTGATGAGGTGAGGAAGCTAATATCCTTAATTCAGAGTCAATATAGCATAATAAATGAAAGGAGGTGAAAATAAGAGATATATGCTTATTCACAATCCATCTTCATAATGGAGGAATTATTTATTTTGAATCAATTCTTAAACAAAATTTAGGAGGATGCTATGAAACGTTTAATTCTTATGTTTTTGGTTATTGTAACTGTTTTGATCTTTTTTGGTTGCCAGGAAGAAAGTGCTTTAGCTCCTGAATTAGGCCAAAGTGATCAGGTGGCAAACTCTTTTGCAAAACCAACAGCAAACCTCATAGGCACAGCTAATACACCTTTTACTTTTACTCCCCCCACATTTTGGAATGGCACAATAGATTTTGGAGTAGATGGTATATATAGTTTAACATTCATCAGCCATGAGCCACCAAGACCTTTTTCACAAGCAAGTCCTTATTATGAAGACTTTATAATCTACGAATTAGGTACGGACTGGACAATCCCAGAGAACGTTTACTTGAAAGGATGGAATGCTGGAGTTGTTACCTACGCAAATAATCCCCCCGATCCATGCAAGTTCCTGGCGAACGGTAAAATAACGGAAGCATATGGGCCATTTGTAGAGTGGCAGGGTTGCAATGTACACATTCGTGGCCTTGTGTATTGGATCGCTGTTGGTGTTCCTGAAAGAGCAGAGGGTACCTTCCGAATAAACTGATAGCAATAGCGGGATTAGAAAATCTTTTTGGTATACCGACAAAGAATTAGAGGGGGATGATAGCGGAAAAACATGGGGAAGTGGTGTCTACTACTACCAGTTAGTGGCGATTGATCTTATTGAGACAAGGAAGATGGTTTTGATGAAATAGTTTCAAATGATGTTTACTTTTTAGAATCAAACTGAAATTAGTTAAACAAAAAGGGCGGCTATCAATACCGCCCTTTTTGTTAAATATTCAAAGCCTCTTTTACTTTATCAAAAAATCCCTTTTTCCTGGGGGGCTGGAGATTATCTAAGGTCATTAACTCCTCCAGTAATTCTTTTTCCCGGGGAGTCAGTTTGGTTGGCGTCCATACCTTGACTTCAACCAGCAGATCCCCACGACGATAGGCGTTTAGCTCGGGAAATCCTTTACCGCGCAGTCGGAATATTTTTCCGCTTTGCGTCCCGGTGGGAACAGTAATTTTTACCAGTTTATTTTGTCTCTCTTTTCCCTCGCCTTCCATTTCCAGCGTTGGAATCTCTACTTCGGTTCCCAGGGAGACTTCCGGAAAGCTTAAATCAAGTTCAAATATCACATCATTTCCATTGCGGGTAAAAAACTTATGGGGAATTTCTTCAAACACTACAATAAGGTCTCCCGGGGGACCCGCATTAGGTCCGGCGTTTCCCTTGCCGCGCATGGTCATGTAATTACCTTCGGTCACACCGGCTGGTACGCCTACATCCACCGTATCTTCTCCCTGCACTATCCCCTCTCCCCGGCAGGTCTCGCAGGGATCGGTTATAATTGTCCCGCGGCCGGAACAACGAGGGCAGGTGGTGATATTAACAAACCGTCCGAACAGGGATTGGGAAACCTCTCTAACTTCTCCGCTACCCTGACACTGGGGGCAGGTGGTGGGCTGTGATCCTTTTTTTAATCCGCTGCCACCGCAGGTATTGCAATTGACCTGCTTTTTTATCTTAAGTTGTTTTGTAATGCCGACCGCAATTTCCTCCAGGGTTAGCTTTAGCCGGATCTGAAGATCAGAACCTTTTTGCTGGTCTCTTCTGCGACCCCGGCCGCCACCGCCCCCGAAGAAATCCTCAAAGATGCTGCCAAATCCGCCGCCCCCGAAAACTTCCCGGAAAATATCAAAGGGATCGTGGAAACCACCGCCAAAACCGCCGCCTTTCAGACCCTCGTGACCGAACCGGTCGTACATGCTGCGTTTATTCGAATCCCGCAAAACCTCATAAGCCTCGGACAGTTCTTTAAATTTATTCTCCGCTTCCTTATCCCCCTGGTTGCGGTCCGGATGATATTCCATGGCTAATTTTCGGTAAGCCGTTTTTATTTGATCAGGGGTGGCATTGCGGCCAACACCCAGAATTTCGTAATAATCTCGTTTTGCCATATCTATAAAATTTTATTTTCCCAAAATGAATAACAATTAATTGATTTAGTTTGAAATTTAGGACATCGACGCCTGCAACAGCTAATACCAGCTTTCCTCAAAGGAATCCGAAAGCACCCCTGCGGTACATTCTACAAGGGGTATCAGATGGGCATAATCCATTCGCTTCGGACCCAGAATACCCAGGGTCCCCTGCACCTGCCCGATTTTGTATCGGGCGGTAATAATGCTGCAATTTTGCAAATAGTTCAGTTCAATCTCATCCCCGATAAGAATATTGGTATCCAGAGGAGATTCTCCGATGTCCAGGAGATGAACAATAATATTTCGATCCTCCAGCACCTCTACTACTCTCAGCACATCGCCTGAATTTAAAAACTCGGGCTGGCTGAGCATAAGATGGGTACCGGTAACAAAAACATCTTTATTTTCGCTGAAGTTAAAAATCTGGTCGGCCGCTTCAATAAAGAGGTGCAAAATGGCACTGTTCTCATCCGGGACGTCTTTGACAATTTCTTTAAATCCGGATCGAATTTCTTTTAATTTTAGTCCATGAAGGCATTCGTTCAGAAGTTGCCGTAAAGTGACAAGCTGTTTATCCGGCACACTGGATTCAATTTCCAGGACAATAGATTTTACCATGCCACTTTTTATAGTGATGATTAGCAACAATCGATTGCTGTTTAACCGGTTCAGATCCATCCGGTGAAAAATGCCTTCTTCCATCTGCGGGGTAATAATAATACTCAACTGATGCGACAATTGCGCCAGTATCCGGCTGGATTCCCGAAATACATTTTCAAAATCTCCGGTGCTTAAGCTGATTGCTTGGCGGATTTTTTCCCGTTCAATTTTGGATAAACGACTTTTTCGCATCATCTGGTCAACAAATATCCGGTATCCAGCTGTGGTGGGGACTCTTCCGGCAGAGGTATGAGGTTGATAAATGTATCCCTTCTCCTCCAGTGCCGCCATGATATTCCGGATGCTGGCCGGACTGTATGCCAGATAACTTAACCGTGATATATGGCTGGAAGCGACCGGATTAGCAGTTAATATATAATTCTTTACAATTGCTTCCAGAACGATGCGTTCTTTATCGGTAAGTATACTTAATCTATCCATGCTCCTATTATCGATAAATTGATCAGACTAATTAATAAAACTAGATCTCTGTTTTCAAGTATGTTTTATATCGTTTCGCTTATTAGATGGTTCCGACTACTAAAAGTTAGTTTATTTTATAATTTTATCAAAGCACCATCATTTGAAATGGCAATATAACGATAATTGTGCTATTTTTGAGGCAAAAAACATTCAAATTACTTGATTCGTGCAATTAAAAGTTTAAAATATGGGGTTTTCCGGAAGGGAACTTCGTTTCAATGAAATTGTATTTTGATTGTAGTTTTTAATTTAAAAGTAAAGATGTTTGAATGGATGAATATTATCAAAATAGTTGGAAAGACATTATCGAGCGGCTTTCCACAATCCGCGAACAGGAGGATTATTCCACCGGCAATGTGGATTTTATCATCGAACAGCTCCAAGCTGAAGACGACCGTATCCGCGGGGGAGCCGCCCTGGCGGCCTATGGTTGTGTATTCGAACCAAATGTGGTAAACCTGCTTCTCGATATTGTGGAGAATGATCCCGAGGATGCGGTTAGAAAGGCATCCATCCAATCCCTGGGCCAGCTAATTCACGAAGGCGTGATGCGCGATTTTGAAGAAGAAATGGATACCGACATGAATATGGAATACACCGAGGAATGGGATGAGTTGCAGGATAAATCTTTACAGGAAGATTATCGCCGGACGAAGCATATACTTCTTTCTCTCCTGCAGGATGAGATTGAAAACCGGGGAGTCCGTGAAGCCAGTTTATTAGCCATGAGTGATCTGGGCTCTCAAGAGCAAATTCGGGAATGGATCGAGGATTTTATCAATTCGGATTATCAAACCTCCCAGCTGGTGGCTTTACATGCTATGGGAAAATTCCCCTGCAATTGGATTAAAAATTTATCCAAATTTCTTTCCCTGCAGACCTCGAAGGAATTATTGATGGAAGCCATCAGTTCCAGCTATTCTTCCGAGTCGGCTGAACTGGCAGGCAAGATTGAGGAATTGCTTCATCATGACGATCCGGATGTCCTGACCTACTCGATTCTGGCCCTGGCGAATATTAATAAAACACCCGATCTGGGGAGCATTTTGCAGGCCTTTAGTCTTCACGAGGATGAAAAAGTCCGGAAAGCTGCCCGGGAAGCCATTAAAAATTTTACTCTGAAAAATTTTTCATCCTATCTGGAAAATGAATTGGGATTTGAGGAATAAATTATTATCCTAAAATGACGATCATTAAAAGCGAATATATAATGGTTCATCAGATGATATTAAGGGAATTTCTATGACATATATAATTGCCCAGCCATGCGAAGGCGTTTGTAACACTGCCTGTGTTGAAGTTTGTCCGGTAGATTGCATTTATCCGCCCCAGGGTTATACCCTGAGCAAAGCGGATAAAAAGAAGCTGAAGAAGATGAATGAACAGCTTTATATTCATCCGGAGGAATGTATTGACTGTGGCGCCTGCGTTCCGGAATGTCCGGTGGATGCCATCTTTGCGGATGATGAAGTGCCGGACAAATGGAAGCACTTTATTGAAAAAAATTATGCCCAGTTCGGGCTGCAGGTCACCGAGGATGAAGAGTACTAGTTATAGAGTTTAATAGAATTGAATTTTACTATAGTCAAATTTTGAGAAGCTGCAGAATTTCATAAAGTTCGATCTGCTGAGTTGATTCTACCTTATTTGTAATTCATTTCCTCCAGACTTACCGGGCGATTCTGTTTGATCCATTTCTTATAATTGCCGGTATAACCTGCTCTGGTCTGCATTTCTTTTATCTTTGCCAAAATAAACGCCATCTGATCTCGGGGTAACGGATCATTCTTTTTCACTTCCCGGGATATTTTCCTGGCCTGTTCCGCTGTGTCATGTTCATTCCGGGCGACCATTTTCTCCAGCGTCTTGTCTTCCAGGCTCAGATAATTGTTCATCAATTGAATAGACATGTCTCTCCCATGGGTCTGGGAATCTCGAATGTTGCCCCGACCAGTCACCGCATTGCCGATGGCAAACACATGATCGAATCCTTTAATTTGACCGGTTAACTGATTATCGATAGCCAGCAGTTCATGGGAATATGGTAGTCCGGGTATCTTTTCCGGGATGCTGCCAATCGAAGAAATAACCAGCGGAGACTCTACCCTGATTCTCTCGCCACCGGTGCCGGAGGTTTTACCGGAAGCATGAACCGTTCTTTCAAAGATCAGACCGTTGAGCCGATCTTTTTTAATTATTTTATCTACCGGTTGCCAGCACTCCTCAACTTTGAACAGATATTTTTGCTGATAATTTTTTAATATTCGCTCCCGCACCTGGTATACTTTTTCTTTACGTTCGGCTGCTGCTTTTGGTGGCATGGGTGCCAGAGGCATGTCGATAATTCTTCTCCGGTAATAGAGAGTGCAGCCGTGTAAGCTCAAATCTAATAAATTGAGCTTTAGGTTTTTAAGTGTATCACCAATACCATTTTTCTCCAGGGTCAGGATATCAACCGGATGATTTCTTTGGGCCAGAGCACTAGCCACAGTCTCAAGCATCACGATCTTCACCACATCCAGGGAAGCCAGTCCACCCCCGACCACAATAGCATTATCTGCCAATTGAAATTCTGGTCCATTATAATCCGGTTCATGTTTATGATTAAACCAGGAGACGAGTGAGTTCTGATAATAAAGACCTCGTCCGATGTAATTGTTAATATCATTGATGGGAAGGGGGCGATCCCGCCAGGCGCCAAAGGCGATTAATACCGCACTGAATTGCCATTCCAGAAGTTCGGAAATGGTAAAATCTTTACCAAGCCTCACCTTTGGGATATAATGGATATTGGGATTCTGAATTTTATCATCTATCTTCTTCTCTTCCTGATTCCGCAGTTTAACATGCCATTTGGGAAGGCCTTCTTCAATTTTTCCATAGGGTAGCCGATGCTGTTCGAATAATGCCACCATAATACCCTTTTGGGAAAGTTGATAGGCTGCTTCCGAGCCGGCAACGCCACTTCCGATAATGGCAACAAAATGTCCAGTTTCAGTCATAACGATTTATTGTTTTAGATTAAATTTTAATCTTTATAAATTATGGTTTTTCCGCCAGGACCAGGTGCAAGTCCTCTTTTTCATCCGATCTTATGATTTGAAATCCGATGCCACACAGCTGATCCGAGAGAAGTTCCGCACTTTCCAGATGATCATTTTCGACCGCTCCGCCTACATCTTTATGAAAACGGTTGAGTAATTCACTACTCATCAGGTGCAGAATTAAAATTTTACCATTGTCTGCCATCACCCGGTAACATTCTTTCAATGCCCCCATTTTATCGGTGAGGTGGGGCAGAACCGCAAAGCAGATAATTCTGTCAAAGCTTTTATTTTTAAATGGCAAGATCTGGGCATCTGAATTCAGATGGACAAGTTTTTGCCTATCCTGTTCCCACTTGTTTCGGCTCACCTTAAGCATTTGCTGGGAAATGTCCAGCTCAACCAGGTAATTATCCGGAGAGTTTTTGCTCTTTATGATCGGTACCAGAATGCCGGTACCCGCACCGATATCCAGAATGTTTCCCTCAACCAGATAATTCAATTCATTAAAAATGTTGCGAAGGATTTCGATTTTTTCATCAGATGCTTCGTCATCCCAACTAACCGCGTGATGATCGAAAAAAGCACGATGTGAAGATTCTGGAGGCATAATTATTTATCCATTCTCAACACTATTGTTTTGAATAATATAAGGATATTTTTCCTTTAAGAACCGAAGCATAATTGGTATCACCACAAATATAAGCACAATTCCGGGTATCCCATGCAGGACCGCACCAATCGAGTAAATCTTTTCCGGAAAACCGAGCAGCGGCGCCAGCCACAAAATAAATAAAAACAAAACCAGACGATCAGCCGCCATGCTGATTACCAGTGTTAACCAGATCGATAAATGCTGCCGAAAGTAGAGCCAGGAAGTGATAGCGCAGATGATGATTAATTCAACCAGCATCACCGGCAGAATGGGCGGATAGAGCGGGGGCATACCGGTGAATAGGAAAGAAATCAGGGGAGTGATAATAGCAATAATGACTGCCAGAACCGGAGGTATCAAAGTACTTCCAGCAATTAGCGGGAGGAACATTGGTAGAAAAGTACTCCCCAGGCCAACCAGGTGAAAAAAAATGGGAAAGATAACTCCCAGGGCGGAAAATAAAGCCGCAAGAGGAATATAACGATAAACAAGTTGAGTGTTCATTGGGATATCATAAGTTGTTTAATCACCCGACCAGCTCCAGCTGACTCCGGCTAAAACATGAAAACCGGGTCCCGGATATCCGGGTAAAATTTCATATTTGGTATCGAAAATATTCAGCAGTTGAACCTCCAACAGCCAGTTTTGGATATCATAGGCCAGCATTAAATTACTCAACTGATAATTTTTTAGCCTATTTGTGTGGTTATTACCAGCATATAAATCCAGGATATTTTTTCCATTATAAGAAATTTCAAACCGGGATGTTTTTAAATAGATGAGGTACTTTATCATTGTCCGGGGATTAAAGGCAGTCAGTTCATCCGGTTCCAGAAAACTGTAAGATATTCGCGCTGAAAGATGCTGGCAGGGATAAAGCGACAGAGCAGACTCCAGTCCCCATTGTTTTGCCTTACCGCTGTTTTGAAAGATGACCGGAGGTGGAGCATTTGGATTGGAAACTTGCTGGATAATATTTTCCACATTATTTTTGAACAGACTGAAGTCCAGTGAGTTTTTCCCGAGGAAGTAAGCACTTATTCCGGATTCATAGCTCGTTACATTTTCCGGCTTCAGATTTTTATTTGAAACCGGGAAAAGATACAATTCCTGTAAAGTCGGTACGCGAAATCCTTGATTATAGGATGCGTAGAGTTTTAAATAAGACAACGGGTATACCGAAACACCAAAAGTGGGCGTGATCTTGTTTATGTCCAGTGAAACGTGTTGATAGCGAATCCCGCCCTGGAAATTAAGTATGGTTAGTGGAGAATAAAAACTAAGGATATATCCTCCGATTGAATTAATTATGTGTAAATCGGGATTCGGAGGAGCATGCGGATTAACCACATTTTTGGCCCTGCCCCCATAACGGATTGCGTCCAGACCCAGGCTGAATTGTATTTGGTTGTTATAGGCATAGCGCTGATAAGAAGATAAACCATAGGAGAAGTCATGTGATTCAAATCCATCATTGAAGCGGTGATGTCCCAGATTGGAATATAAGTGAAATGAATTTTTGAGCTTTCCGGCGCTCCCGGAAATTTCGATGTCGGCCATTCCCCGGCGTATTTTTGCATATGACCTCAGATTCGCCAAATCCGGCCCCATTTGAGGATCATCAAAGTTATAGGGAACGTAGCGCCCCTCGACGGAGAGTTGCCAGTTTTTTGTGAGCCGTCGGGACAACTTCGTACCCAGGGTGTAGATTTCAAACGCCGTGGAGTCTAAATGACCGGAGGTCTTCTGATGTTTGGCACTAATCGTGAAGCTGGTTTTACCTGCGACATATCCACTCCCGATGTATTGATTGAATGTGTTGTAACTTCCTCCCTGAGTTCTCAGTTCAACCCGGTTTTGGACCGGAGCGACGGTGATGATATTAACCGCCCCACCCATGGCATTTGAACCGAATACGGTTGATGAGGGGCCCTTAATCACCTCTATTTTATCAGTATTGGCAAGACCATACACATCCGGTAGCGGATGGCCAAAGATCCCCATAAAATCAGGTCGGCCATTAATCAAAACCAGCACACCAGTATTCGGTTTCCCACCCAGACCTCTCAGATTAACACTTCCACCGGCATAGGAACCTACCCCATAACCGATAACGTTTTTATCAACCACGAAGGCTTCGGGCGAAATAATATCTATCAACTGTAAGATCGAGTGGGTCGCTAAACCGGCATACTCCGACCGCTTAATGATATCCACGGAATTGGTAATCGATTTTAATGGCAATTCATAGCGGTTGGCCACAACCACAATGGAATCCTGAAGATGATAGGTGCGGATACTGTCGGGTTCGGTTGCCGGAGTGGCCGCGATCTGTAAACCAGGTAACAAAAGGTATAATAGAAATATCACTGATACTACTTTTATGGTCATATTCAGTCTAAACAATTTGGAAGTTGATTGAATTCGTTATTTAAAATCGTTCGACAAAATTGTGTCAGAATCCACCATCCGGACTCCGGCTGCTTCCCAATTTTTAATCAAACTTTCTCCCCGATCTTTGTGGATTGGTTTCGTCGCGTCAGTGATAAGAAAAATTTTGAAGCGATTCATTTTCAAAAATCCCTCAATAGCATAAGCATTGCACACATCCAGAGCCACGCCATAAACATAGACTTCATCCGGATGCATGATCTCCAATGCAGGAATGACATTTGGGTTGGTAAAAACGTCGAATCTTTGTTTACGAAATATTACTTCACCCTTATGATGTTTAAGTTTTTGCTCCAACGTGCTCTTGGCTTCTGGTCGGGAATCGATCCACAGAGGGTTCAGTGGTTTGGTCGCCTCAATCTTTTCCTGTCCCGGGGTGCTCTTTAAACAATGAAGTGGGAACGTATCATAGAAATCCGGTTCATCGGAAATTTCCGGATCGTCGGGATCATGATAATCCACCGATCCCCAAATCGGAATATGGTTCTCTCGGGCGTAATTGGTAATTTTATCAAGGATTGGGATTATCTTCTCTGCCTCCGGAACATATAACTTCCCATCAGCTCGCATGAAATCGTATTGGCTATCAACATCCCAGAAAAGAATTTTTTTCATTTATATCTCCAAACAACAAATTATTCATTAAGGCTAATCATAAGATATATCAACAATTCTACGGCTATTAATTTCACCACAAAATATAATTCATCCAATTATTTAATGCTTTTTTTAAATATATTCTTTTTCCTGCGCTGAATGAGGATACAATCGGGTTTCAAAATATTCAAATTTGTCAATTTAGCTGCTTAAAATTATTCTAAATTAGTCGAATATAAACCATTGAAAGTCTTAAATTAGGCTTGCAATAAATAATGTGCCGTATTAATTTGAAAGCCAATTTTACAAATAAGAGGTTTATCCGATGCTGGATCAAGTAATTGACAATATTATTGCCAAGATTAATAAAGAAGTTGTATCCCCGCAGATGGATCAAATTCCATTGAATTACCTTATGACCCGAAATATTCCGAATTCAGTAAAACACTTTTTTAATCAGGAAGTGGAGATTTGGTTACGGGAGGAGAGCGATAAATTTAGCGCCAGTGAACGTTTCGATTACGATATTCCCGAAGTACGGGTTCTTATTGATAAAATTTTCGATGTCTTGAAACAGACTGCAACCTTTCATTTAAATAAGTTTAATCAATTGCTTGAGCGAGCAATAAAGCTGGAAGCAAATTATCTGATCCGACCCCACCAGACACTCACTCAATTTCTGTTCAAAGACAGCCAGGTTGTGACAACCATGGAAGTCTATGACATGCTTAAATATTTTGAAAAGCTTCAATATTATAAGGATGCGCTTACCGATTATTTTAATTTAAAATATCTCCGGGAAATCAATCAAAAGCAGTTTGAGGAATTAATAGCCGGAATAGATCAGCAGGTTTTTAGCAAAGACAGACTCAATGCAACCCTTCAAACGGTAAAAGCAATTGCGAATTTTTTAAATGAAGGTCGCGAGCCGGCGGATAGCATACCAGTGGACATTTTGATCCGGGCATTTGAGGATAGAAATCTGGAAGACTATTTAAAGCTGGTCCAGGCAGAAGAAAAGGAAGGGAAACAGGACTTTAGTTTTTCCACTTTGGAAACATTATTAAGAACAGGTAAGGTTGAGGAAGAAAAAGTTGAAGAATTTGTAGAGACTCCTGAATTTAAGGTTGAAGAAGTGCAGGATATCGAAGAAGTGAAACCCGAGATTCAGGTAGAAGATATTAGTGTGGAAGCTTCCGCTGAGATGCCTGAATTTGAAGAAATTGAGGAAGAGCTGGAAGAAGAAGAGGAGGAAGAAGAAGAGGAAGAATTTGAAAAAGAACCTGAAATGGCAGCGGAACCGATGGATGAGCCGTTTGAGGAAGAAGTTGAAACCGAAGCACCTCCCAAACCCGAAGTTGAAGAAGAATTTGAAACGGAAGAGTATGCTCCGGAGCCAGTTGTGGAAAAACCAGTAGCAGAAAAGGATGAGGATGCTACAGCTGCAGATCAGTTAGCTAACGTGGTTTCCGAAAAGATAAAAGGGGACCATCTGGATGACATAAACGCTTTAATTTCCAGCAAAAACCGAAAGAAAATAATTAAGAAAATATTTAAAAAGGACGAGAGACGTTACATCAAGTTTATTAGTTTTCTCAACGAAATACCCTCCTGGAAAAAGGCCTCAGCTGCCATCGATGAGATGTTCTATCAAACGGGTGTTAATCCATATTCCAGTATTGCTATAGAGTTTTCGGATATGATTTATAACCGATATTTTCCGAAGGACAAGATGGTCAACCGGCAGGAATTTCAATAAGTCTAGTCGGCCAATGAATCTTACTGGCTAATACCTCATTTTTCATGAAATCCCAGAGAAAATTTTCTTTTTATATCATTGGCGGTGGAAGGGCAGGCGCCTCCCTTGCCTACTTTTTATTGAAACAAGGTCATTCAATTGTCTCACTGGTGGAAAGGAATCCGGTTCGTTACCAGTTTCTTAACGAAGAGCTGGATTGGTCTTTTGTTGAGAAAAAATTGAATAAACCTAAAATGTTATCAGCAGACATTATACTTCTTACTGTTCAAGATGATCAGATAGCCCCTTTGGTTGGACGTCTGGCAAATATGAAGTTAGTGTGGGATAACAAAATATGCGTTCACTGTTCGGGTGTTTTACCTTCCTCAATTTTATTGCCCCTGAAAAAACTGGGCGCTGCAGTGGCCTCGATTCATCCTATCTACTCCTTTTTTTCAGATCCCCGGGAGAATCAATATTTTAATCTGGCAGGCATTAGTCTGGAAGGAGAAAAGAAAGTACTCGATGGTCTGGAAAATATTTTTGGTACCACCACAAATAAAATTTTTCGGGTTGACGATAAAGAGAAAAAAGCCATTCATTTGGCCTCTGTTTTTTATGCCAATTTTTATGTTGCTCTGGCCAGTCAATGCATTCAAATCTTGGAATCCTTGGGTTTGCAGGAGAAACAGATATTTGAAGTGCTTAATCCACTCTTGCTGTCTTCCATCGAACAAGTGACTGAATTTGGCCCTAGAAATGCACTCACCGGCCCGGTCAAAAGAGGAGATATTGAAACACTAAAAAGTCACCTAGCTTTTTTAAAGAAAAATCATCCGGCCTTATTGAAAAACTATATCATAATGAGTGAACAACTACTTAAGGTCAGTTCGCTTTCTAAGACGGATCAAGACCGCATTTCCGAAATGTTTAAAAAATACCAATCCTGATTCTTAAGCCCAATATCAGCAAATCATCTCTTGATATTCATTTTCCCTGTTACGGATTTCCAAAGTTTTCTGACATTCGACAAACCCTTTGGGGACAAAATTTTCACCAGAATTTCTTTACTCCCGATAAAGCTTGAATTATCAAGGGGTTAAAATTTTATTAAAAATTGTCTGATATTTTTGTTGACATTGAACTTTTGTTACTGTATTTTTCAATCAAAATAAAGGTCTTCAGTTGTTGACAAATCGTTGTTTTTGTTAAACTTACAAAGACACCTTATATATATTAAGAAATTTCATTACTTACATAGCTTATCCAGGAGGTCTGTTGTATGTCAGTTGAAAATACTATGCATGATGCATCCGCTCACGAAGAAATGATGCTTCCTCTCGATGGAGATGCCGGGGTGGTTGAAACCAAAAAATCGATGTCCGAGGAGAAAAAACCCCGATCTCACAAAATGAAATTCAGTCACTATTTTTCTAAAGCTGACATACATCCCTTTGACGAAATTGAATGGGAAAGACGCGAAGCTCTTATCAACAATGAGAAAGGTGAAGTTGTTTTTAAACAAAGTGAAGTGGAGGTGCCCGATTTCTGGAGCCAGCTGGCCACAAATGTGGTGGTCAGTAAATACTTCCATGGCCAGATTGGCACGCCTGAGAGAGAAACAAGTGTCCGCCAGTTGGTAAATCGTGTTTCCCGAACGGTTACCGACTGGGGTATCAAAGATAAATATTTTGCCGGAAAGAAGGATGCTGACACCTTTTATAATGAATTAACCGCACTGCTGGTAAATCAATATGTTTCATTTAACAGTCCGGTCTGGTTCAATGTGGGGATTGAAGAGAAACCTCAATGTTCTGCCTGCTTTATTAATTCGGTAGAAGATAAGATGGAAAGCATCCTGAATTTAGCCAAGATCGAAGGGATGCTTTTTAAATTTGGATCGGGCACAGGCACCAACTTATCAACTCTTCGTTCGTCCAAAGAATCAATTGCCGGCGGCGGTATCGCTTCGGGTCCGGTATCATTTATGAAGGGCTTTGATGCTTTTGCGGGCGTTATCAAGTCCGGTGGGAAAACCCGGCGTGCGGCTAAAATGGTAATCCTGAACGTTGATCATCCGGACATCATGGATTTTATTAACTCGAAATCCAATGAGGAACAGAAAGCCTGGGCTTTGATAGATTCGGGTTATGATGGATCAATTAATGGAGAAGCTTATGGTTCGATTTTTTACCAGAACGCAAATCACAGTGTAAGAGTTACCGACGATTTTATGAAAGCAGTCGAGGAAGACCTGGAATGGGTCACCCGAAATATCACGAACGGGAAACCCTCATCGCGATACCGGGCGCGGGAAATTGTCCAAAAAATCGCTGAAGGCACTCATGTATGTGGGGACCCGGGAATGCAATTCGATACCACGATTAACGATTGGCATACCTGTCCTAACTCTGCCCGGATTAATGCTTCTAATCCATGCTCAGAATACATGTTTATTGATGATACTGCTTGTAATCTGGCCTCTCTCAATTTGATGCGGTTTCTGAATGAGAACGATGAATTTAATGTTGAAGCATTCAGACATGCGGTGCGGGTCATGATAACTGCCATGGAAATTCTGGTCGACAATTCAAGTTATCCCCGGGAAGAGATAACCATTAATTCGCATATGTTTCGAACCCTGGGTTTAGGTTATGCCAATTTAGGGGCTATACTTATGTCCCGCGGTTTACCCTACGACAGTGATGAGGGACGAGAATATGCCGGTGCTATTACTTCGTTGATGACCGGGCAAGCTTACCTCACTTCCAGTGAACTGGCCCGGGTACAGGATCCCTTTGAAGAGTTTGAAAAGAATCGGGAACCCATGTTAAGGGTTATCCAAAAACATCGCTCTGCTGCCTACAATTTGAATGATAAAATCATTCCCGCACACCTGCTGGAAGCTTCCCGAGTGGTATGGGATGAGGCTTATCAAAGCGGCAAGGAACATGGCTACCGGAATGCTCAGGTTTCTGTGCTTGCACCGACCGGGACAATTGCTTTTATGATGGATTGTGACACGACTGGTGTTGAACCGGATATTGCCTTAATCAAATACAAAAAATTGGTGGGCGGCGGTGTATTAAAAATCGTTAATCATACGGTAGAGAAAGCCCTGCGAAAATTGGCGTATCCGGAAAATGTCATAAAGGATATTATAAAATATATTGATGCTCATGATACAATTGAAGGTGCACCCGGTCTGAAAGCCGAACATCTTCCGGTCTTCGATTGCGCCTTTAAACCGATCAACGGACAAAGGTCGATTCATTACATGGGTCATGTTAAAATGCTGTCCGCAACTCAGCCTTTTATCTCCGGAGCCATCTCCAAAACCGTAAATGTACCTGAGGAGATTACCGAAGATGAGATTGCTGATGTTTATATGGAAGCCTGGCGTCTGGGCGTGAAGGCTATCGCCATTTATCGTGATAACAGCAAGCGAACCCAACCCCTTTCCACTGCGATGGATAAAACCATAAAAGAATATGGCCGGCCTTATCGGAGAAGATTACCGGATGAACGGCGGTCGATAACTCACAAATTTTCCATCGGAGGGCACGAAGGTTATATTACCGCAGGAATGTATGAAGATGGATCTCCCGGAGAAATCTTTATAGTCATGGCAAAAGAGGGGTCGGCCGTATCCGGATTAATGGACGCCTTTGCCACGGCTATTTCGATGGCTTTGCAATATGGTGTGCCGATAAAAGTGCTTTGCAATAAATTCACCCACTCACGTTTCGAACCTTCCGGGTTTACCAATAATCCCAATATTCCTTATGCAAAATCGATTATGGATTATATCTTCCGCTGGCTGGCACTCAAATTCTTATCCAAGGAAGAGCAGTTACGCTTTATGAGTGAAGAGTTTGTTGAAGAAAATAACCGGATTGATATTGAAACCACTGAAGAAAGTTCTTCATTAGTTGAACCCGTATCAGTTTCCAATCCCGATGACAAGGAAACAACCCAGCTGGATTTTAGCGGACAGTTATTGAAAGTACAACAGCAAGAAAAGGTTGTTTTTCAGACTCAGGCGGATGCACCTAACTGTCCGGAGTGCGGCAGCATTATGGTACGGAACGGGAACTGTTATAAATGTATCGAATGTGGGACAACCAGTGGTTGTTCTTAATATTGAAGCTCGCTAAAAAAAGGCCCGTAGCGTTCAGCTACGGGCCTTTCTCTTTTATGGCTTTATTTATTCAACAGTTTATTTATCCACCCAAATAACTTCAACTTTCCCGACCCCGGTTTCAATGTACAGGTTTAAACTGTACGGTGTCTTATTCCAGTTGTCATTGTAATAAATGTCATCTTTCTTATAGACATCATCGATTGAAAAGGATGCCAGGAAGGATTTATCCACCTCGATCTTGGTTCCTACATTGCGGGGTAAATACAGGGTCAGTTTTCCCATACCCATTTCGATATTGGCATTCAGATCACGCTTATAGTCACCGGTAAAATTAAGCTCGTAAGAGCCCACTCCACCCTCAAAGGAAAACTCCTCTACGTTGGCATTGGCAATTTTGTTGATAAGGAGTTTACCAACCCCGCCTTCCATATGAAATGAACTCATCTGAATTTGATTTGGCTGGTCGAATACAATATCTGCTTCACTCACGCCAACTTCCAGATTAAAACTCTTAATACTCAAACCACCCAGATCCATATTCCCTTTCACCACTCCTAATTCAAGATCCAAATTCATCGGTAATTCCGGGGTCAAATTCAGCACCAGATCGTTATCATAAAGGTTGTCCAGGGATCCCAAACGTTTTCGGTCGCGGTCATCACCTTCGCGGATAATTTTACCGGAAAAATCGACATTCAATCGGCCTTCGGTTCCCACCACCTCGTATTGAATATCAGGCCTTAAGTTTTTGTAAAAGAATTCTCCCTCGAAAACATTTTTATCACTGGTTTTACCCAGTTCTATGTGCCCGTTGCCATAATCAATATAAACCATTAGACTTTTTTCCCGGGTTAATGGCTCGGTTTTTTTAATCAGATCATTCCCTTCATCTGACGCGTAAACAAGGATGGGCACTAAGAGGGCGATTAGGTAAATTATTTTAATTTTGTTATTAAACATACGAAAGGTTCCCCCCTTAATTTATTAAAGTTTTTAGTTTTTTATTGAGGATTTCCCGAGCTCTGAATATCTGGGCTTTTACTGTTCCTAGAGGAAGGTTTAAAATTTCTGAAATTTCTTCATAGGATTTTTCTTCCTTATGCCGAAGCAGAATGACGTACCGATAACGCTCCGGGAGTTCATCGATGGCAGATTGGATCATCTTCGCCCGCTCGCTTTGTAACAGTTGTTTTTCCGGGGTCGGTTCGTGGTCGGGAATATCAATCTCAATTTTCTCGTCCTTGTACTGTATTGGCTCGTGAATGGAATAAGTTCTTAACTTACGTTTTCGCAAAAAATCAATACAGTTATTTGAAGCAATCTTCATCAGCCAGGTGGAGAAAGCAAATTCATCGTTGAAGGAACTTAGTGAATTGAAGGCTTTCATAAAAGCTTCCTGGGTCAGATCTTCCGCTTCCTGATGATTTCTTACCATTTTAACCATAATTGAAAATACCAGATTTCGATACTTATTTAGCAGGGCTTCGAATGCCTTGTCATCGCCCTGCAATGCCATTTCAATTAACTGTTTATCCTCTTGTCTCTTATCGTTTTCCATAGGATTTACGTAAGTTTGTCCACCGTGTTACAATTTTTTTAAATATAGAGATGATTTAAAAATTAAGCAAACAGTGAAAATTCCATCTGGAAAGAGAGCATATTTTTTTGCGATTTTTTTATTTTTTCTGCTGGGTAAGAAGTGGGAAAAGGTGCGAAATTAGCAGTTTTAAGAATGCGAGCGGGATAATTTTTGAGAAGGAATAAATGTACGGTTATTTACTAGCCATTCTGACGGGAATATTCTTTGGTTTGCAGGGGACTTACGGAAAAGTAATTTCCGCCAAATATTCTACCCGATTCGCCACCTGGGCAACATTTACCTTTAGCCTTCCCTTCGTTTTGGTTTTTTTATGGTATAGCGGGATTCCCCCAATTGTGTGGAAGGATTTCATCCCAGCGACTCTGGTAAGTTTTACCATCAACCTCTTTGCCTGGAACTTTTTTTACCGGGCCTTAAAATCTTCTTCCCTTTCCAATACCATGCCCTTTACTGCCTTTACTCCTTTGTTTTTGATCCCGGTTGCTTTTCTCTGGCTGGGAGAGATACCAGACATCAAAGGTATCGCTGGCATTCTTTTTATTATTCTCGGGGCATATGGGATCCACCTGCAAAGCCGGAACCTGTTGGCGCCCTTTGTTAGTCTTTTTAAGGATAAAGGAAGCCGGCTGATGCTATTGGTTGCGCTGATCTGGAGTGTATCGGCTACTGCAGAAAAAGTTGCGGTGCTGAGTAGCTCCCAGTTTTTCTACGGATCGGTAATTCTCCTTCTGCTTTCTCTGGCCTACTTCCCCCTGATCCTGAAAGAAAGTAAGAAGGTTGCTTTAGGGAAGAATCTGCCAAATCTTTTTCTGCTCGGCTTGATTTCCGGATTATTAATGGTTTTTCAATTTACTGCGTTGAAATATCTTTATGCCAGTTATGTAATAGCCTTCAAACGGTCGGGAATCATTGTCAGCGTTTTTCTGGGTGTCATCTTATTTAAAGAAAAAAATGCTCTTAAAAATATTATCAGTACTATTTTAATGATAGTAGGAGTGTTTCTGATTCTCATTTAATATCATCATTTTCCTAAAAATTATTACCGAAATTTAAGCTTGATTTCTCACCGATATCTCTTTATATAAAACGACTAAATTTTCAATTTTCACATAACGCCGGAGATTTTGTATGGAGAAAGTCAATCCCCATATACCACCAGATTCAACCATTTTGGATTTCAGTTTCCGGGCGCTCTTTATGGGTGCCATCTTTGGAATTGTTTTCGGTTCAGCAAATGCTTATCTGGGACTCAAAGTTGGATTAACCATTAGCACCGCCATCCCTCTGGCAGTCATTTCAGTGGCAGCGTTCAAATCGCTGGAGAAGCTCTGGGGCAAGGCAACTATTCTGGAAGCGAATATCGCACAGACTACGGGATCTGCAAGTTCCTCACTGGCTTCGGGTATTATCTTTACCGTTCCAGCCCTGTTCATGTGGGGATTCGATCCCGCCCTTCTGCAAATTGCCTTATTAGGATTATTAGGTGGCATGCTGGGTATTGTCTTTATGATCCCGCTCCGACGATTCCTCATTGTTCAGGAGCATGGGACGTTACCCTATCCGGAAGGTACTGCTGCGGCGCAGGTGTTGATTGCTGCTGACAAGGGTGGCAGTAACGCCAAATTTGTTTTCCAGGGTCTGGGAATTGGATTGATTTACAAGGGTGTGTTGTCGCTGGCGCATCTCTGGCCCGAAAAAGTGAGGTTGCATATTCCCGGTTTGAAAAAGGGGATGATCGGTCTGGAAGCCACCCCTGCCTTGATGGGCGTTGGCTATATCCTGGGATTCCGGATCTCCGCCATTATGGTTGCAGGAGGTCTGCTCTCCTGGCTGGGGATCATCCCGGCTATTGCCCATTTTGGGGAACATCTCACTACCCCCATGTTTCCGGAAAGCGTTAAGCTCATCTCCCAGATGACGGCGGATGAAATATGGACTCGTTATGTTCGATACATCGGCGCCGGTGCGGTAGCAGTTGCCGGCATCATTACCGTGTTCAAGTCATTACCGACGATGATCAATTCGCTTAAAATAGGGATCAGGGAATTACGTCCATCACAGATGGCTCATGCCGAATCCCGCATCCGGACTGATCGGGATTTATCTTTCAAGGTCGTGTTGGGTGTAGTTCTGTTTTTTCTCTTAGTGTCAATTAGCGTACCCTATGTAGTAGGTGTCGATCAATTGCTTATCACCCGGATTGTTGGTTCGTTTGCCATTGCTTTTTTCGCCTTTATTTTTGTAACTGTCTCCTCCCGGATTGTCGGATTGGTCGGAGTCTCTTCTAATCCCACTTCAGGAATGGCTATCGTGACATTACTGGGCACGAGCGCGGTATTTTTTCTGCTGGGCTGGACCGATGCGGTGAGTAAGACCGCCGTATTGACTATCGGGACGGTGGTTGCGGTTGCGGCTTCCATTGCCGGTGATATTTCCCAGGATCTTAAGGCCGGTTACCTGATTGGGGCCACACCGAAAAAACAGCAGGCCAGTGAACTATTCGGAGCCATGAGTTCCGCTTTTTTTATTGCGCTGGCGGTGATGTGGCTTGGTAAAGCTTATGGATTTGGAACAGAGGAAATTCCGGCCCCCCAGGCGACACTGATGAAAACTGTGGTCGACGGCGTGCTGCAGGCCAACTTGCCCTGGAGTCTGGTACTGATTGGAGCAAGTTTTGCGATTGTGGCAGAGTTGCTTTCTGTTCCCTCTCTCCCCTTTGCGGTCGGCATCTACCTGCCGCTGTCCACAATGTCACCGGTATTTGTAGGTGGTATTATCCGGCGAATTGTCGAAGCCCACCGGGAGCGGCGGGAAGAGAGTATTGCCGCAAAACAAACCAAGGCCGGCGTTTTACTTAGTTCCGGGCTTATTGCCGGGGAGGGAATTATGGGAGTACTGATTGCCGCCTATGCCTTTTTTGTGGGGAGGAAACCGGGTGGTCTGCCCTTTGGCGTGCATGGCACTGTGGGCGAAATTGTTTCCTTTGCGGTTTTTCTGCTGCTCGGTTTCTTCTTGTTCAGAGTTGCCACTAAGCGGAGAGATTCTGAATAGAGCCAGGTTAATTTTTCTATAAAAAAACAGCTGCATCCAAAAATGCAGCTGTTTTTATTTTTAATACTTCCCGGAAAAGTTGTTTTAACTTTTTCCTTTAAAGCGGGCAGCATCGATAATTGACCAGATATGAATTATCCAGCCCAGCAGAAATATCCAGAGCACTGCCGCCATCACAAACTGAATAAGCGCCATAAGTAAACGGCCCTGCAGGAGTTGACCCAGGCCGGGGATAAAAAAACTTGCCAATGCCGCAATCACATTTCCGGTTGAACCCTGTCCGGTCATTCGCTTTCTCCTTCATTTTTATCATCTACTGTACTTTTCGAATATCAGAAAAATTTTCGGGAAATTCCAATATTTTTATCATCTCATGGTTTTAATATAGAATGCCCAAAATTGAGCTCATAAAAAATATGTATAGACAAAGACAAAGATAATAAATAAAAGGTTTACTGCTAATTTACATTAAGTAATTAACACATCTTGAGGGAACTGTCTGAAAACTTAAAAAAAGATTCCGGCAGGGCATTACCCTAGCCGGAATCTTTATCTTCTCCCCTGGAACCCGAAAAATATCAGATTCTCGCCTGGTAGTTATCTTGTTGAACTTTTAACTCTAATTTTTCAGTCGAAAATGAAATGGAATACTCATCCAGACTTTTACCAGCCGGTTTCTCTGTTTAGCCGGAGTAAATTTAAACTGCCAGGCAGCGGCAATTGCGGCATCATCCAGCATGGGATTTGACTTGATAACCCGGACATCTTCCACATTACCTTTGGTATCGATCAGCACCTGAACCACAACCATTCCCTGAATATTTACCTTTTTAGCCATTTCGGGATACACCGGCACAGCTCTATAGATTTCCTTCGGCTTTTCAGATAATTCTACAAAATCAACAATTGGTTCCTCTTCTCC
The DNA here is from genome assembly GCA_964452045.1 of uncultured Calditrichaceae bacterium. Lineage (GTDB taxonomy): Bacteria > Calditrichota > Calditrichia > RBG-13-44-9 > RBG-13-44-9 > CAYVKM01. The sequence goes on along the minus strand of CAYVKM010000020.1, from coordinate 11,542 downwards.
ATCGGGCATTGGAAGAACATCAGTAGGTGGTTCAAATATACGATCGAGGTCGCTTATAGGAATTTCCTCTGGGAAATCAGGATCTTCTGCAATTGCAAATTGGCTAGGTCTAACCGGGGCCGGAGGTGGTGGTGAATTCTGTGTCGTTGGGGGGATGTCCACCACGTCAAATGTGGTATCAATTATCTTCTCAACTTTTACATTAGTTTTAAAACTTTTAAATGAGTAAAGCAGGATAATGAGTAGAATGAGACTAACGATCAGAGATACCTCAAGAATTTTGCGATACTTGAGGCGCAGATCCGCCTCAGGTTTTTTGTAAATTGTTTGATGATGTGCCATAAAACCCTCCTTCTTTTAATTCGCCTTCATCTCCGGTTTTATGTCATATCCGGAAGACTTTTCAGGCTTCTACCGGAATTATCCCAATTATTGTGCCAGAATATTTAAAAATAAGTTAAGTTTCTGTTCTACATGAAATAAAAGCTGGAAAGGAGGAAAAGCAGGATTCTTCAGAATCTTGCACTTTGCAAGAGGATTATGTTTCAGTGAAAGGAAAAAGCTTGTAAATCCCTGAAAAAGATACGGTCTATGGGAATTACAATTTTGCAATATTCAAATATGGGAGAGGGGTAATTAGGAATGATTACAGGTTGTATTTTTTTCTTTTCCGCCAAAGCGTGGCCGGATCTATTCCAAGGATTTGTGCGGCGTGATTTAAATCTGCTGTTGTTTGAATAACTTTCTTAATGTGCAGTTTTTCAGCTTCTTCCAGGGTAAGATTTTGGGGTTGGTTTTCGATGGATAATCGAACCTCCTCCGGCAAGTCGGTTAACTCAATGCAGTTATTTTTGGCCAGAAGCACTGCACGCTGAATCGTATTTTCTAACTCTCTTACATTTCCACTCCAGCGATATAATTTGAGTGCTTTGAGGGCTTCCAGGGAAATATTAATTGATTGTTCCCCGGTAAACTTATTGAAAAAATGCCTGATCAGCACTGGAATATCTTCCGGCCGTTCCCGAAGTGGTAATAATTTTATTCTGACCGAGTTGAGCCGGTAGTAAAGGTCTTCCCGAAAAGTGCCTTCTTTCAGAGCCTCTTCCAGATTTTTGTTGGTGGCAGCAATTATCCGTACATCCACTTTACGGGTCTGGCTTTCTCCAAGGCGTTCAAATTCTTTTTGTTGGAGGACACGCAGCAATTTGGCCTGGACCGAGGGCGTGAGCTCTGCGATTTCATCCAGGAATATCGTTCCTTTATCTGCCAGCTCAAATCTACCCTGACGGTCTTTGATCGCTCCGGTAAAAGCACCTTTCACATGACCAAAAAGCTCGCTTTCCAACAAGTTTTCCGGCAGGGCAGCGCAGTTTACTTTGATAAAAGGTTTATCAGCTCGATCGCTTTTCTGGTTTATTAACTGGGCAAATAATTCTTTTCCGGTACCACTTTCTCCCTCGATCAGAACACTCATATTCGTTTCGGCTATTCGCTCGGCCAGATTGATCATTTCAATCATTTTGGAATTTTTCGTTATGATGTTTCCCGGAAGCAGTGCTTTATCTCTTTCCGCCCGAAGTTTCTTAACTTCGCTTTTCAATTGATGATATTCCAGGGCCTTCTTGGCAAAGATCTGTAATTCCAGATAATCGAATGGCTTCTGCAGATAGTCGTAAGCCCCCTTTTTGATAGCTTCTATAGCGCTTTCTATAGAGCCATGTGCGGTGATGATAATAACCGTGGTTTCCGGAGAGAACTTTTTTATCTGTTCTAAAATGGCAATGCCATCAATGGGGATCATTTTTAAATCTATGAAAGCCAGATCGAAAATCTCCTTTTTGGTAAGATCCAGGGCTTCCTGAGATTTGGAGCATAGCTTTGTCTCAAACTCAAGTTCCTTAAAACAGATACCCATTGTTTTTAGAATGTGTGCTTCATCGTCTACTACTAAAACGGTAGGTCTCTTTTCTCCCATCGGGATTTCCTTATTTAATTTAGAATCAAATGGGAATTCAACATTTTAGATTTGTTAATATTACAATCATAAACTATCTTTCCCTGAATTTTTGCTTACCGGTCTGACGAATAGGAAGGGTAAAGTAAAACCGGCTCCCTGCGCCGGGTTTACTTTCCACCCAGATCTTTCCCTGATGCATGTTTATAACTTCCTTAGCTATCGCCAGGCCTAAACCAATGTTTCCTTCTTGTGCATCTTTAAAATCCTTGACCCGGACAAATTTATCGAAAATCAGGTCAAGTGCTTCATCAGGTATGCCTGGCCCATGATCCTGAATACAAAATGTCATCTTTTTGGTATTCGATTTAATATCTATATTGATATTTCCCCCTTCAGGTTCATATTGAACTGCGTTTTCAGCCAGATTGGTAATGACCCGGGCCAGATGCTTGAAATCGGCTTCTATTTCCGGATCCTCATCTTTAAAATTAATATTGATCTTAATGTTTTTTTGTTTAGCGTATAGCTCGATCGGTTTTAACGCATACTCTGAAACCTCCTTGATACTGAACATTTCATATTTCATTGGGTATTTCCCGGATTCCAGTTTAGACAAATCGAGAAGATCTTTGACCAATCCCTTCAAACGCAGACAATCATTTTTAGCATCGGTAAGTAATTCCCGTTGTTCCGGATTAATCCCTCCCAGTACTTCACGGGAAAGAATATCTATTGCCATATTGACTGAGGTCAGGGGCGTTCGGAATTCATGCGAAATGGTCGCCATGAATTCCGATTTTAATCGATCCAGGTTTTTAAAACTGGTTACATCCTGAAGAATAGTCACTAACCCTTCAATCTTTCCATCATCATCTGTTATTTCAATCTGACGTTTGAAAAAAAATAATTCACGACCATCCTTTTTAATTGAGGCAAGAGATTTATACGGATCAAAACCTTCGCTTGCTGAAACAGGCGAAGGGGAAAGAATTTTCATAATTTCTTTATCTTGTATAACTTCTCTCACTTTTTTATTCTGCCAATTTTCCTGCGGGAGTTCCAAAATTTTCAAGGCGTGTGGATTCAAAAGATTAATCCTGTCTTCCTGGTCGGTCACAATAATTGCAACCGGTAAACCTTCGACGATGGCTTCAGATTTCTTCTTTTCTGTAATAATTTTCTTAATATTCATTTGTTCATATTCTTCAAGGCGGGAAGTCATCTGGTTAAATTCACGTCCGAGTTCTGCAATTTCGTCATCAGTGGTAATATTAATTTTCTGGTTCAATTGTCCCCGGGCAATCTTGCGCACAGTTTCAGTCGTTTCTTTTACCGGTTTAAGAATAGTGTTGGTAAATTGAATACTGGCAATGATGCTCAGAACAATTGCGATTACTGCTATAATTACGATTAATACAGTTCCCTGAGAAGAAAATCTTCGGGCCTGTTGATCTGCATTCAGTATGGCCTTTTGATTGGCTTCCTTTAGCTGGTTAACCAGGTTTTCCAGTTTTGATACTAAAGGCGCAATTTTGAATTGGTAATAAATATGTCCTTTGTTCTCTAATGTCTGTTGGCCAAGTAATATTTGTAAAGAATCGGAGTGCAATAGATAGCTACGGAAATTGGTCATGATACTGTCAAGAAGATCCGGCTCGCTGGGAAGGGCAATTCCTTCAATTGCTCGCTGATGCCAGTTTAAAAATTCATTTTCATAGGTGTGAAAATTGTTGATTAGCGTCGAGTCCAGGCCCACTTGTAACATTTCGGTTTGAGCGAGTTCCTGTTGCTTTAGAGATTGTATCATATTTTCCGCAGCGCTTACATTCTGATATTTTTCCCGGAGCACCCGGTCGATAGGACTGCCAAGTTGATGGATATAATAGACGGCAAACAGGGCAATAGAAATATTAATGCAGATGAGAACAAAATATCCCAGGCCGATTTTGTAGCTGAGACTCTTCATATTTAAACTTAAATTGATTATGTTTTAATATACGATATGCCTGCTGTGAAATTCAACGGACAGATATATTAAAACTGAAAATTTTAAACGATAAAGTTCAATTCAAATTTTACTTCGCCGGCAATGTATCGACAAATGTTTTAGCCGTTTCCAGCCATTGCCGAAGTTGTGTATCATCACTGTAACCCTCCCGACTGACCATAACCCATCCTCTCATTGGTTTTCCGGTGATATCAAAAGGCAGGACATGGTCTGTGCTCAAAGCTTTTAAGGCATTTTTGTCTCCCAGTCTTAAAATTAAAAAATCTTTGTGTACCCCACACATTATATTGCCATTCAGCATATGACAGGTGCCGCCGAACATTTTTCTCTCTGATATATTTTCCCATCCCGTTATAAATTCTTTTATCCGTCGATCCAGAACTTTATCATAGGCCATGGATTGTTCCTCTTGTTAATTTTTCATGTGAGTATGAAAACAGCTGTTTTAAATATATGAATTTTCCCCATTTCAGGGTAGTGGGAACTTATCATTACCGTAAGTGTAAGTACACACAAATGTGAAACGGGTCATGCTAATGAATGAAAAAAATGCTTTAATCACTGGTGCCAACCGAGGTATTGGTTTTGAAATCTCTCGTCAACTGGGTAAGAGAGGATTTCGGATATTTCTAACCGCCCGAAATCCTGAAGCCGGTGAAAAAGCCGCACGGGAACTTCGGGAAGAAGGTTCAGATACCCGGTTTGTACTCATGGATGTGGCGGATGAAAAAAGCATTGAAAAGGCTGTTCAGGCGGTAAGGAAACAAGTGGATCAGCTGGGTGTTCTGGTGAATAACGCCGGAATCATGATCGATAAAGGCAATATTGTCAAAATACCAGTTGAAGTGCTCCGGCAAACGATTCAGACAAACGTATATGGCCCAATCCGGATTATCCAAAGTTTATTACCTTTGCTGGCCAAAGGTGCCCGGATCATCAATATGTCCAGCGGGCTCGGTTCTTTAAGCAGTATGTCCGGATATTCACCGGCCTATAGCATTTCTAAAACCATGCTCAACGCCGTGACCCGGCAATTTTCCTCTGTGCTGGTAGACAGGAATATTGCAGTGAATTCAGTCTCACCGGGTTGGGTGCGCACTGCCATGGGCGGCCAGAGCGCCCCCCGCTCTGTGGAAAAAGGAGCAGAGACAGTTGTCTGGCTGGCCACTGAGGCTCCTGGTACTCTTACCGGGAAATTCCTTCAGGATAAACAGGAGATTGACTGGTAAACGATAATGAAAAGGAAGTATTAAATGGAAAACAGAATTGTTTTAATCACCGGAGCGACTTCCGGAATTGGTAAGGAAACCGCCCGGGCACTTGTCGAAAAGGGTTTTCGGGTTATCGTGGTTGGCAGAAACCAGGCAAAATTAGAACGAACGGTCAGCGAGTTAAAGGAAATCAGACGGGATGCTTCGGTTAATTCCTTTCTCTGCGATTTGTCCTCCCAGGAATCTATCCGTCAACTCTCCAAAGAAATTCATGCCCAATATGATCATATTGATATATTGATAAATAATGCCGGTCTAATAATCGCTCCCCGCAAAACCACGGTCGATGGATTGGAGTACACCTTTGACTTGAATCACCTGGGATATTTTCTGTTGACCGGATTGTTGCTGGATCTGTTAAAAGCCGGTAAATCCGCCCGGATCATCAATGTGAGCTCACAGGCGCACCAGGGCGGCCATATCCATTTCGACGACCTCATGCTGGAAAAAAGCTACAGCGCCATGAAGGCCTACAGTCAATCCAAACTGGCCAACGTTTTATTCACCTACGAACTGGCCAGAAGACTTGAGGGAACCGGGATTACGGTGAATTGTCTGCATCCCGGGGCGGTCAGATCGAATTTTGGAATGGAATTGCCCGGACTCATGAAAGTTATCATGCTTATTGCCCGGCCCTTTCTCATCAGTTCGAGGAAGGGGGCAATTACCCCGATCTACCTGGCTTCCTCTCCTGAGGTTGAGGGTGTGACCGGAAAATATTTTATAAAAAAGCAGGTCGCCAACTCGTCTCGGGAATCAAATGATGAACAAGTTGCCCGGAGATTGTGGGAAGTAAGCGAGCAGCTGACCCATTTTAAATATCCAAAATACTCAAAATAGCCCGATTACATCGCAGTCCAGGTAATATTTCTGGTATCATTTCAATTGTTTTAATCGCTGTGGATTGGATCCAGGTATCCGGGCAATTTCCTTTTTCACTTCCATATCCAGTTTTACCGTAGTGGTATACCAGGGAATTGAACCGATCTTTTGCCTTTCCTGTGCAGTCAGTTTATCTCTGACCAGTTTGGGTAATTGGTTAAATGGTACCCCTTCTTTATCTTTTGGAACAACCGAGAGGATAGCGTTGCGGACAAGTTCATATTTCCACCGGGCAATCCGGGTGGGCTGTTTTCCGGGAGTGGGGGTATGACATACCACCTTTTCGTTTATATCTATCATAAATTATCTCTCCTGATCTGGTTAATAGAAAGAAATTACTGAAAAATGTTAACTTATAAATAACATCATTCCTATAGAAGTTAACTAATCGATTAAAAAGCATGATTTAATATATACTTTAAACTTAAATTCTAGGGGCAGTCATCTTGAGCGATCGAGCACTCAATAGATATGATGTTGTTTAGTCTGATATTTCATATTGAGTGCTCGGGAGTCGAAAGATCTTTATTTTCAGTGACAAAACCTGAAAAAGATCTCTCCGTTTCTCCCGCAGATGCGGGATTCGGTCGAGATGACATATCTTAATGAATTAAAATTTTTCACAAGTTCTGAGAAACAGTTTTGCGTAACCGTTGAAAATAATCAGCTTTCAATATTTATATCCCCGAACTTCATCCTCGGTAAATTCGACCCCAAGACCATTGGCAACCCGAGTCACAAAATTAAAATAACTGGCGATTAAATTTATATCCAGAATTTCCTCATCCCGGTATCCGGCGCTGCGCAATCCGGCTACGTCTGTCTCATCGGTCTTCTGGGGGTGGCGGGTGAGTTTTTCCGCATAACTCAAAGCAGTTAGGGTTTTTTCTGGAAGATCGCAGCTGTGATAATCCTTCTTAAATTTTTTCAGGCGTTCCCTGTCCCGCCAATAAAAATTGAGCGCCTCCAGATGATGATTCACGCAATAGTCACATTGGTTTACCTGGGACACAACCACCGCAATCATCTCCCGGATGTCTCGCCTGATGCCGGAACGGTGAAACATAATGGATAAATATAAATCCATGTGGGATTGCATTGCCTCGGGATTCAGGCTGTGTACCATCATAATATTGGACAGCTTCCCACGCTTTGCCTTGATTTGTTCATAGACTTTGGTCAACTCCCAGCCGGCATTGTGTTCGGGAATAATTTTTATCCAGGCCATATTTGTCTTTCTCCCCAATTGCTCGGTTTTTAAAAACCAATCTCTGATTAAAATACTGATCTTAGGTCGTGACTAATTTCTGATACTGGGAATAAATGTTCAGTATTTCCTCCACATATTTATAGGGTTCGATTCCCCGGCAGTAACCAAATTCGACCACATCCTGGGAAAAGAACTTTTGGTCCGATAGCCGTAGCATATAGTAAGCCACATTGTTGTCCCATTTATCGGGGTTTCTGCCATATTTTTCCGCTAGGCGCCGGGCATCTTCCACATGCCCAATACCTACATTGTAGGAAGCCAGAATAAATTTTAATCGGACATTCCAGTCATCGATATATTTATCCCAGTAATCCTCCAGCCACTGCAGATATCGGACGCCGGCCTCAATATTCTGTTTGGGATCATTCAGATTCTGCGCGCCGTATTCCCGGCCTATGGCCGGCAGCAACTGCATCAATCCGGTTGCGCCCGTCCAGGATTTCGCCGACGGATCGAACCGGGATTCCTTATAAATTAGGGCCGCCAACAAGCGCCAGTCCCAGTTGATCTCCTGGGCGTGCTTTTGAATGATTTTGTCGTAGGCAGAGATCTTGCCACCGGTCACCGAAAGATAATCACTCTCTACCCGGCGGATATAGGCGCTCCGGTTGACAAAATATTTGTTGTAAATAACCTGCAACAAGGCGGTTTTCCGGATGTCCTCCAACCAGGTGTTTATCGCCTGCAGCAGTTCCGGAGAGGACTTGCGGGTAGCCCAGCCAATGCGCTGGGGAAGGCTCAAAGACGTTTCCACATCGATGTCCTGATAATAGGCCTGATTGATCAGTGCCACATGGTCGTCCGAAACGGTATAGTCTATCACATTGTCCGCCACCATCTGAATCAATTGCTCCGAAGTGGTATCCCCATCTACAGGGATGATATGAATGTTGCCCCCGATCTCATCGGATAGGTGCTGCAAGCGGGTAAAGTGGGAAGATCCCTCCACCACGTATATGTTTTTCCCGATCAGATCAATCGGGTTGGTGATCAGCTGTTCTTCGATCTGATGGAGCATCATCCGCCGCCAGTTTTCCGGTTTTCGCTGAACCAGCACCTGCCGGGTGGTAAATAAAGGTTCGGTAAACTGGAGAAATTCCTGTCTTCTCCGGGTGATGGTCAGGCTTCGGGCAATGATGTCCCCGCTGCCATTCTTCAGGCGGTTGAACATGCTCTCCAGATTATTTTCGATCTGGATTTCCAGTTTCAGGTTCAGATGCTCGGCCAGCCGGGTCAGCAGCTCATATTCGTATCCCATGGGCTGACCCTTATAGATAAAATAGCTGGTGGCAGAATAGGCGGTAATCGCCACCAGACTGCCCCGGGCTTCGATTTGGGGCAGGTCGAATTGGACGGCCAACTTCTCCTGTTTTTTCTGACAGACAATGATGAATAGAAACAGGTAAATAATTAGGTAGTTAGCAAATCGGGTAAATCTTTTGTCACAAGAGACCATTTCTGTCCCTCACTTTTAGGGTAATTTAAATAAACTTAAAAATGAGAAGAGTGCAAGTAAATTTGTGAAATAAAAAAGGCAGCCGAAGAAGGCTGCCTTTCGATGAAAATTAGAGTTCCGATTCACGAATTACTTCATCAGAATCATTTTCTTGGTTGAGACAAAATTATCTGCCTTGAGATGATACAGATAAATTCCCGATGCGACCTTCGCGCCATTGTCATTGGTGCCGTCCCATTGGATCTGATGCAGCTTGGCGTCCTGACGGCCCTTAACCAGCGTCTTTACCTTCTGGCCAAGCATATTATAAATCACCAGTTGAACCTCGCTGGCTGTGGGCAGGGCGTAGCGGATAATCGTGGTCGGATTGAACGGGTTGGGCATGTTCTGATACAACCGGAATTCGGTCGGCAGTGAGGCAATTTCATCTTCAATGCCCACAACCGAGGAAACGATCATGTGGATCGGGACGATGTAAACGCCTTCATCCGGATCGTTGCTCTCGATCTGCAGACTGGCCCAGAAATCATCTTCCGGGAAATTGTTGGTAATAAAGGTCAGCTCCAGATCGGTCTGGGCCTGTCCGGGAATCACCCCGCTCAACGGATTTACCGATACCCAGGTGGCCCGGCTGATCAGCACTGCCAGGTTGTCGTGCACATAAGTTTCGTTAAAGGCAATGGTCAAACCGTCAGTGGCATCGTGATTCTGGATTCCAACCGTATAATCGTGCACCAGGCCCTGCAGGCTCTGATATTGAATGACGATATTGTCGTTATCGTACAGCACCACTTCAAATGTGTAAGGACCTTCCCCGGTTACCCGGTAGACATTCTCATATAGAATGATGATTTTGTTACCTTGATTCTCATAATAAGCCTTGCTGTCGGTCTGAAAATTCAGATCGTCCCACAGCGGGGCAATCATTGCCCGGGGCGCCATGTTATTAGGCAGTGAGAAGTTGTTGTAGGCGACCGAGAAGGTGGTAAAGCTGAGCCACCCGTTGGTACATACCCGGACATGGTTGTAACTTTCCCCGTAGAAGGTGAATGGGAAGCCGAGTGAGAGCGCATCAGAGATGCTGTTATTTCCGGTCAGGGCGATTTCCGTGCCGGTAAGGGTGATATCGTACCATTCGAAAGTCGGGCCGTTGGGTTCATCACTGTCGATCCACATGTGGCCATAGGTATCCGATCCACCCGCGCCTTCGCCATTCCCGGGATCGAATCCAGCAATCTGGGCATTGAAGATCAGATCACCCAGACCCTGATTGTAAATAGTAACCGGGATGGTAACACTGTCAGTCAGATAAACCGCCTGAGTAATGGTATCCATACCGGCTTCAATATCCGGCGCAAAGATACCCAGACCTTCAACGGTAAATGTCTGGCTGAAATTAACTGGGTCGGTATTGTTGATGGT
>CAYVKM010000020.1:0-1176 GCA_964452045.1 uncultured Calditrichaceae bacterium | reverse complement strand
ATTGGTCAGGTTCAGCTGCATTTCTACGGTCTCGCCGCATTCCGGAATATTATTACCGTTAAAATTCGGATCGTTGATTACCGGATTAACCACATACAGATAGGGACCACTGGCTGCGGTTATCATCACCGGCTGGGAATACCGGTAGTAGTTTTGTTTGGTCACTGTCACCATCATCTGATTTCCCGGAAACTGCGGGGGAATGGTAATGGCAAGCGGCGCACCGGTTCCGGTTCCGGTTCCGATAATTTCGCCGTTCACGGTTAAAGCAATAAATGCACCATCGTCTGCAGTTACGGTAAAAGAAGACTGTCCGCCAAACAGGACTGCGTTGTGGTTCACAGTCAGGTTTTGGGGCATCTCAGAATATACACTGAGGAATGCATCGGCATGATCGTGGAACAGATGATAGGTTACCTCTTTGTTACTTACATTATATGGCCAGCTGGACTGCTGTAAGAAATATTTACCGGCAGCATTGGCGAAACCCGGCATCACATCATGGGACGCAGGGGTTGTGCCGTAACCGGGCATAAAATCCGGCCACATATTATCGAAGGCACCCCATACGTAAGTATCGTTTACGAAGGAGTAGGAAACCTCGGCATCGCCGATGACACCCAAAGCTCCGGCATTCTCCCCGTTATAGGTATGACGATGAAGCTTCTCGACCATGCATTCCCCGGAATAATTATATTTTCCGGTGAGGCAGTTTACCGACCAGACAAAGCAAAGATCGGTATTTGTCAAATAATTGATATGGCTGTTTGAAAAATCAGGTTCTCCCCACAATGTTTCTGCACCGTGATCGCGATGAAGCAGCATATAGGCACCATTGTTCATTCCGGTTACAACATCATTTCCGGTGCCATTCCAGGTACAATTAATCTGTCCTGGAGTTGCTGGAATATAACCCAGTCCGGTTGGTCCGAAATAGTTCAGCACGGTGGGGGTGTTAGTTGCGGTTGACCAGGTAGTTGTTGGAGATCCGTTGTAAATCGCATTCACACGGTTCACTGTTTTGCCATGAACCTGCTCCCAAAATCCAGCCACGGACTCGGTACATATCTGGAACCATCTTTCGGTCTGGTAGCCCAGGCAGGTCATGGGATGATCATAAAAGTTCGGATCTGTTGGCGGATTTTTTTCATAATGGATAAATTTGGTTACCATTGT
>CAYVKM010000019.1:0-51220 GCA_964452045.1 uncultured Calditrichaceae bacterium | reverse complement strand
AAATATATTTATTCAGGAAGAGCAATACCTGCAAAATTCTATCCCGGAATAAGCATCCAAGTTTAGTAAATGATAAAGGGTAAAGCAATTATAAGTTCTTTGATTTCACGAAAGACGCTATTCTATCCGAAATGGAATTTCGGAAGTATATAGAATTAAAAATGAAAGATAATTGTCTAAACTTCATGTTCTTGCAGTAGTGATTGGATTTGAGATTTTAACCAGGAACTTGTTGCCGATTTTCCCATAGAAAAGGCGATTTTGAGGCTTAGAAATTATTATATCTGATTAACAATAAACACTTGATTTTATTGATCGATACAAGTATTTTTCATCATTCTGTCTGAGGTGAATATGGTATTACTTGATAAGTATAAAAAAGTTCAGGAAGATTTAAACATTATTGGCAACTCGGAGAAAATGAGGGAGGTCATTGAACAGGTCATGTCGGTTGCACCGACCAATATTTCCGTTTTGGTGACCGGGGAAAGTGGTGTTGGCAAAGAGGTGATTGCCAAAGCGATCCATCAGTTAAGTCCGCGCCGGGACAAGCAAATGATCTCTTTTAATTGCGGTGCCATACCTGAGGGTTTACTGGAAAGCGAACTTTTCGGTCATGAAAAGGGAGCTTTTACAGGGGCAATTACTACTAAAAAGGGGTATTTTGAGCTGGCAGATGGCGGGACTATTTTTCTGGATGAGATCGGAGAAACACCTTTACAAACCCAGGTTAAGTTATTACGGGTGCTGGAAAGCGGTGAATTCATGCGGGTTGGCAGCGGAGAGTTGCGCCGGGTAGATGTCCGGGTAATCGCTGCTACGAATCGTGAGCTTGGGGAAATGGTTCGTTCTAAATACTTTCGCAAGGACCTGTATTACCGCTTAAAAGCAGTAACAATTTATGTACCTCCTTTACGAGAGCGTCGGGAAGATATACCGCTGTTACTGGATCATTTTGTCCAGCAAGCGGTACAAAACAATAAGATTCAATTTGATGGTTTTAGTGAAGAAGCATTAGCTATAATTAAAAGTTATAACTGGATGGGAAATATACGGGAATTGAAGAATTTTGTCGATTCAATCGTTATTCTTTCTGCCGGGAAAAAGGTGACCAGTGAACTGGTGCGTGAGCATTTAATGGGCTATGAAGAATTCAGCGACGGAAATAGTCTGCTTCCGGTCCATGTAAAAACGGACGTTGATCAGGCTGAGAGAGAACTCATCTACAAGGCGCTATTATCCTTGGGTGTGGAAATAAGGGATATGAAACAGATTCTTTTAAATATGAACCAAAACATTAACCATCAAGTAATGCAGGGTGAAGTCGAAGATGTTACCTACGGAGAGGAAATTCAACCCATGGATGAGGTCGAGAAACAGATGATAAAAAAAGCCTTAATTAAATATCATGGTAATAAACGAAAGGCGGCACAGGCCCTCCAGATCAGCGAGAGAACCCTCTACCGAAAGTTGAAGGATTATGACCTCCAGTAAATTATTCATATTTTTTATCGGGTTTTTGGCCCTGTCCTGTGTTAAATATTCATTCAAGGGTGCACTACCATCGTATTTAAAAACCATTTATATTGAAGATTTTCAGAATCAGACAACCTATGCTGGCGTTCGTGAGGAATTTATGCAGGATGTAACCGAAACCTTCACCAGTGATAATTCACTGCAGGTCATAAATAGCCCGAATGATGCGGATTTAATATTGTCCGGTGATATCACTTCCATCCGTCGGCAACCGGTTAGCATCACCCAAACTGAGCAGGTGCAGGAATTTCAGATGGTGGTTACCATAAAAGCGGAATGTTTGAATACTCATACTCAGAAACCTTTATGGTCATCCAGTTTACAACGATATGGTATTATTCCGGGAAATGCCCTGCAGGATGATATTGATCGGGCAATAACTGAAGCCATTAATCAAATTGTCGAAGATATAATTACCAACACTGTTGCAGCCTGGTAGTTTGTTAATATATTTTAAAGTAAAAATTGAGAATTATTTTATAAAGAGGGGATAGTGATGACCCAATTTTTTGAATTTGAAAATTTAACTAAGTTTCATGAAAAATATCCGAATTCTATTGCTTTTGCCTATCTGGCTGCCCGGCTTATTGAAAAGAAAGAATATCAGGAAGCCATTGATCTCTGCCGGCAGGGGGTTCAGGCACATCCGCAGTATGCTTTTGGACATTACATTCTGGGGATGGCATACTACCACCTGAAGAATTATAATGAAGCTAAAAAAGAACTGGAGTTGTCCCTGGCGCATGATGCAGCAACTCCCAAAGGCTGGGAGATCCTTTCCACCGTAAATGAAATTCTCAATTTGAGCGATGATGCCAACGACAGTAATTTAAACTCTTATCTGTACGATGTTTTCAACGAAGAAGCGGCTAACAATTTTGTCATAGAGACCAGGGAGGGAGAAATACCGGCAAAGGAAAGTCCGGAATCAAGAGAGAAAACCGACATAAACATCCTGGATACGGATCAGGAACTCACTGATAAAGACATTGATGAATTGATCAGTACCACCACCGAGAAAGAAGACAAAGGAGACGATTTCCTGAAGACACTGGATGATATATTTATCGAGAAAGAAGCAAAAGCCACAGAATCCAGCGAAGAATTGCCTGAGGATACAGAAGAAACTGAAACACTGACCGATATGGACAATATTGACCTTAAAGATATTGCGGAGAAAAAGGAAGATATTGTAACCGCCGAGGAATTTACCTCGGCCATTGATTCATTTTTCTCTGAATATGAGGAGAAAGGTAAGGAAGGGAGTAAAGAAGCGGCGAAGGAGGAAGAACAACCTGCCGAAACTGAAGAAAGTCTTTCTGCCAGGGGGGAAGAATTATCTACCGAAGAAGTTGAAGACAGTATCGAGGAAGGATTTGAAGAGTTGAAAGATGAAGACCTGGATATTGGCCAGGAAACGGATCAAGAAACCTCTACCCCTGAGTTTGGACCGGTGTTTGAAGTACCCGAAGACGATGAAACCGTTCCTGACGAACCGGCTGGTGAAGAAAAGGATGAATCTGAAAGCGAACTGATGGATTTTAGTTCCGTGGTTTCGGATATCATTGAAGAGGAAGATAAAGAAAGTACACCGGAGACCGAGACTTTGTCCGAACCGGAGGATTTGTCAGGGGAAGAAATCAGTTTAGAAGAGAAAGATGAAGACGAAAAGGCACCAGTAAAACAGGAAGAAAAACCTATCGATAAAAAGCCCATACCCACTCCGGATATTCATGAACTGGATCGAAAGGTTGAACTAAAAAAGGATTCAGATAAAGCGGAAAGTGGGACGGAAACTAAGGAAACCATGAAATTTGGCAGGCCGCCAATTCTTTCCCCGACTTTAGGAGAGATTTACATTGCCCAGGGCCGCTTTGAAGAGGCAATTGATGTTTTCCGGCAATTGCTGGAAAAGGATCCGGATAGTGCCCGCTTTAAGAGAAAGATTCAGGATTTAGAAGCCATTTTGAAGAAAAAGGATGCAAAGTAGCCAAGCAACATTTTAATTCGACTCATGAGTTTAGATGAAATCCAATAAAAATAAGCTAAGGGGCAGTCGCCCCTTATTTATTATCGTTGCATTGTACCTGTTGATTTCCGGATCAATATTATCTCCCGGTGTACTGCTATCAGCTTCAGGTAAAGAATTAATCATTAAATTAAAACAGGATACCAGGGTTACATATCCGGCACCCAATCGTATCTCAACCAGTTCAGATAAATTGAATAAGATTATTGCAAGTGATGATATTGCATCAATAAAAAGAGTTTTTGAGGGTATTAAAAATAACGTGGATAAGAATTTTCAGAGGTATTATAGAATCTCCATTGCTGAAGCAAACAGGCTAAATCCGGTTTTGAAGGAATTGAAAAACATCCCTGATGTCGCCTGGGCAGAACCGAATTATGCTTTGCCCATACACTTTTATCCCAATGATTCACTCTATGTGCAGCAATGGTCTCTGGAAACATTGGACATGCCTCAGGCCTGGAATATTGAACAGGGCAGTGCACAAATCATTGTTGGGGTGATCGATACCGGCATTGATTATCTGCATCCGGATTTACAAGGTCAATTGTGGATAAACGCTCCTGAGGATATCAATAACAACGGAAGATTTGATCCGGGGGATATCAACGGCATTGATGATGATGGGAATGGTTACATAGATGATGTAATAGGCTGGGACTTTACCGATGCGCCGGATTTCCCGGATAACGGGGATTATCTCGATCCGGATAATGATCCGATGGATGAATATCCCGGTGGCCATGGTACACCGGTAGCCGGCATTATCGCTGCTAAAACCAATAATACGATTGGTATTTCCGGTATTGCCCCAAATGTAAAAGTTATGGCCCTGAGAGCTGGTACGGCTTCCGGTTATTTGGAGGAAGATGATGTGGCGGAAGCCATTATTTACGCGGTGCAAAATGGCTGTAAAATAATAAATATGAGTTTTGGAGATGTGGTTTTCTCCTATTTGTTGAAGGAAGCCGTAGATTATGGCTATCAGAACGGGGTTTTGTTTGTTGCTTCAGCCGGGAATTCCGGAAATAATACCTTGCAGTACCCGGCCAGTTATGACGAGACCATTTCGGTCGGTGCCACGGATATCAATAATAATCTGGCATCATTTTCCAGTTTTGGCTCAAAAATTGACCTGGTTGCGCCGGGACAGGATATATTGTCCACCTCCCGCGATGCAAGTTACGGAAATTATAACGGTACCTCCTTCTCTGCCCCCATTGTGAGCGGAGTCCTTGCCCTGTTGTGGTCTCAACACCCCCAGAACAGTGCACAGTCCATTGAGGCTACGCTGCTCACCGGATGCCAGGATCTGGGATTTCCGGGATGGGATCAATATTACGGACAGGGTGTGGCGAATGCATACCATGGCCTTACCACCTTTACCACCACCACGGCTAAAATATTATCCCCACAGACCAATAGTGGGACAAATCTTGATCTGGTTCCCATCATCGGAGCGGCAGCCAGTCCAAATCTGGACCGGATCATATTGTCCTATGGAACAGGAGAGAATCCTCTTTATTTAACTCCGTTTTTAGAGTTAAATCAAAACATATTAAATGACACGCTGGGGTATTGGAATACCTCTTTACTTTCCGATGCCATTTATACACTCGAATTAAAAGTTATAAACGCTGACCAGAAAACCATGGTAGACCGGATTATCCTCAATCTGGACAGGACAAAACCAGTAATTGACTCACTTCGCATAACCCCGGTCATCGTCGAAAATTATTATGGTTGTTTGCTGGAAGTCGCTACTGATGATGTGAGTCGGGTAACCGTGTTTTATCGCAATCAAGGTGCTCCGGTGTTCAATTCGTTTATTCTGTCAAACTATCTTGATACCTTCCATAGTCTTTTATTGACCCAAAAGGAAATCCGGGGCAATGTTGAAGTATATTTCAAGATCGTAAATAATGCTGGCCTGGAAACTGTTGATGATAATAACGGATTGTACTATCAACTAGATCTTTCCCAACCCAATAGTTTTGATGACGATTTTGTGGAAATTGCCGCACTTCCCGGTTTCGGATATTATCTGGAGCGCTCCCAGGATATTGATGGAGATGGTGTCCTGGATATATTTGGCAATGTAAGCTGGCCAAACCAAACGGAGTCGCGGATCAGCCATTTAGCTTTTGAGAATGACCAATTTGTACAAAATATCGGTCCGGTTCCCGGATTTGCCCGCGATATCGAAGACATCAACGGAGATGGACTCCCGGAACTACTTGCCGGTTACGGTTCGAATTCCTCGATTTTCCCCGGCACTGCTCTTCCTCAATTAAATGAAAATCCAATAAATTCAGGTCTGCTGGATTTCTGGGCAGCAAGAATGGTCGATCTGGATGCAGACAATCAATACGAAATTATCGGATTGCATCAGAATCAGTGGCATGTTTTTGAACTGCAGGATTTGAACACCTTTACTGTTTCTATCCGGCAAGTACTGGACAATCCTACACCGGGTGAAAACAGTTATGGCGTTCCCTTCGCCGAGGTTAAGGATCTAAATCAAAATGGTAAATTAGATCTGGTGATAGGGGATTATGATGGCGATCTTATTGTCTATGAATTATCCAATGACGCCGATTTTACTCCGGTAGCCTGGGTGAGACTTCCTGGAGTGGATGCCACCCATCGTTTTGTGGTGGGTAATTTCGATGGTGATCCTTCCTATGAGATAGCCGTTGCCACCAAGGTTCTGGCACCGTATGTAGGAGAATCGGCCATCAACAGGCAATATTGGGTCTTATTCGTGTTGAAACTTACCCAATCAAACAATTTGGAAAAAGTCTGGGAAACGAACTTTCACAAGGTGAACGAACAGAAAAACAATTTTACCGGAGTATCTGCGGATGATTTTGATGGCGATGGATTGGATGAAATCTTTTTCACTCCCTTTCCCCATGCCTATTATATTGAATATCAAAATAATCATTATGAATTAAAAGGTTACCTCGAGCGGATAAACACCAATGCCATCCTGAAGATTTCCGATAACCGCATCTGTGTGCAGGGGGATTCGACCATCATTATCATGGAGCGAGAGAGTCCGGGAACCAGACCTTTAACACCTGTTAATTTTCAAGTGACATCTGTGGATTCCGGTCGGATACAGCTCAAATGGGATCCGGTAGTGGGAGCCGGCAGTTATTTGCTTTCCTGCCGGGATTTAGATCTTTCCTTTGACCAGGAATACACGACCATAGAGTCTTCTTATATCGATTCTACGGTGATATCAGGTCACCTTTACCAATATAAAATTTTATCGGTAGACAGTTCATACAGTACACCGCGCAGTAAATTTTCCGAACCGGTTAAAATCCGCGCAGAAAACTTGCCGGTTTATACTGGTTTGCAGGTAGAGGGCGACCGTCAATTGCTGCTGAGTTTTTCTAAACCGTTGGGGAGTGCATCAACTGAGGTCAGCAAATTTACCTTGTTTCCGGATCAGGAAAGCCCGGTAGGGATTATTAGCGCACGCGCTCATTCCCAGTTGCTGTTGAGCTTTAGCAAACCTTTTACAGCAAATGATCACCAACTTATTTTTTATGATCTGGATAATGAATATGGAGTACCTTTTTATCGGGATTCTCTGACCGTTAGTTTTAATGTGGGTCAGAAATCTACTCTTCCTTTTATCAAAAAAGTCGAGATGATGAGTAAGACCCATCTGGTAGTTTATTTTAACCATCCGATGGAACCTCAATCAGTGGAGAATATTAATAGTTATCAAATTTACCCTGACGATCACGTAGTCAATGCCGGATTGGATAGCATTGATCAGCAGATTGTCCATCTTTATCTGACCGGTAAAAACCGGATGGGCAGTTTAGGGGAGATCTACTATTTGGAGGTCCGGGATGTTAAAGATATCTGGGATCAGCCGATGCGTTCAGACCTGGGAAATAAATTCGAGATCCTGCAAAATGTGGATAATTTAAGCAATATTGTGGTATACCCAAATCCATTACGAATAGCTGATGGCCGGAATGAAATAATGTTTGCAAATTTACCAAATGGATGCGAGATTTTTATCTATACTGCAAATGGTAAGAAGCTGATAAGTCTTACCAATGATGGTTTCACTGGTGGTGTTCGCTGGGATTTAAAAAATGAATGGGGAGATAGTATCGCTAGTGGTGTTTATGTTTATGTGGCGCGATATAAGGATGAACAAAAAACGGGTAAATTTCTGGTTATCAAGTAACAGGAAAAATGCCAGGAATTAAATTTTGTTAGTATGAAAACTTTTCGATATTCTAATTATTTCAGTCTGAAAAACTTTAAATGTCAGGTGTTTTCTTATGGCTTATAAAAATTGTCTTGTTATAGCCGTAACCGGTGGAATGGGTTGTGGGCAGACCACGGTCTGCAAATTCCTGGAAAAAATGGGTGCCAAAATGATCAATGCAGATAAAGTGGCCAAAATGGAAATTGAGCGAAATGACATCATAAAGAAGGAATTAAAAAAAGCATTCGGATACCGGATACTCTATAGGAACGGTAAATTAAACCGGAAATACCTGGCCAAGCTGGCTTTTTCCGATGAGGCGAAAACAGCCCGTCTAAACAAGATTGTTCATCCCTATATGGTGGACCGGGTGGTGTCAATCATCGAGGAATCCCGAGATTCGAATAAATACCCAATTATCGCTCTGGATGCTGCCCTTATTTATGAATTGAGCCTGGAACATATGTTTGATGCGGTGGTGGTGGTTGCTTCCAAAATGGCCAACCGGATCGAGCGGATCAAAAAACGGGATAAGCTCAGCGAAAAGGAAATCATCGACCGGATCAATAAACAGCTGCCAATCGAGGAAAAAGTAAAATGGGCGGATTTTGTGATTCAAAATAACCGGGATCTGGAATTACTGGAAAAGAATGCCCGGAAACTGTATCACCACCTGGAAAAACTGCTTAAGAAAAAGTCAAGGGGACGTCGTCCATCCTGGCCAAAGCCTGATACAAAGGTGATTGCCTCATAAATTTTACATCCCATTATAAAAATCCAACCTCCTATGCTTGATTGAATTATAGTAAAATTGTGTATTAAAGATTATGACCTATCTCTATTTGGATCGATCAATACATCATCTGAAATTCTCCTTAAAAAGTAGATATTCCTCCCGGATATAAAGTAATCCAATAAACCTTTTTATATTTTTCTTTTAAATAATAGATGGAAAAATTAAATTAATTATATCACAATAGGATGTATTGGCATATTCTTTGTGATATAAGGGGCGTTTGGTTTTCAGAATTGGTTTCAAGTTTGGTAAAAATGCAGGAATTAAAAGGTTTGTCAAACTTACAGAAAAGTCGGAATATCTACTAGTTGAGAAAGTTGATTTATAAATTCTTATTTTTAAGAAAGGATCAGGAACATGAAAGACAAAGCATTCAACCCTTTTGAGATGGCACAGACGCAATTTGACAAAGTGGCTGATATTCTCGATTTGGATCAGGGGACAAGAGATATTCTTCGTAATCCATTCAGGGAATATCATTTCAGTATTCCTGTGCGAATGGATGATGGTAGCACTAAAATATTCCGTGGTTTTCGGGTGCAACATAATGATGCCCGGGGTCCGGGAAAAGGTGGAATCCGTTTTCATCCCCAGGAAACTATCGATACGGTTCGCGCGCTCTCCATGTGGATGACCTGGAAATGTGCGGTAGTGGATATTCCACTTGGCGGCAGTAAAGGCGGCGTGGTTTGCGACCCCCATAATTTAAGCATGCGGGAGCAGGAACAGATTTGCCGTCAATGGGTCAGGCAGATTGCCCGGGATGTGGGACCGGTAAATGACGTGCCGGCGCCGGATGTAATGACCAGTGCCCAGCATATGTTATGGATGCTGGATGAATTTGAAGCGGTGCATAATGGAAAATATCCCGGTTTTATCACCGGAAAACCGGTGGGTATGGGTGGATCTTTAGGAAGAACCGAAGCGACTGGTTATGGCGTTATTTTTACTGTGCGTGAAGCCCTAAAGGAATTAAACCTGAAACCGGAAGAGACTTTGGCCAGCGTACAGGGTTTTGGAAATGTGGCGCAGTATGCCATCCAGTTGTATAATCAGTTGGGCGGTAAGGTGGTTTGTGTCTCCAGCTGGGATCAGGACGATCAGACCTCTTATGCTTTCCGGAAAAAAGATGGTGTATCTCTGGAAGAATTATGGAAGATTACCGACAAGTTCGGTGGTATTGATAAGAAAAAAGCTGAAGGACTGGGTTATGAAGTTTTGCCTGGCGATGCCTGGATTGAGCAGGATGTAGATATTCTGTTACCTTCTGCTATCGAAAATCAGATAACTGGTGAAAAGGTTGATAAGATTAGTGAACGGGTTAAAATCATTGCCGAAGGGGCAAATGGACCCACCACACCGGATGCGGATAAGGTGATCCATGAGCGCGGTATATTCATGATTCCGGATTTCCTGGCCAATGCCGGTGGCGTAACCTGTAGCTATTTCGAGCAGGTTCAGAGCAATATGAACTACTTCTGGGAAAAGGATGAAGTTCTCGGTAAGCTGGATGTAAAAATGACTGCCGCCTATCTTGCGGTAAGCGAGCTGGCCCGGAAACGGAATCTATATATGCGGGACGCGGCTTATGTTATTTCGGTGAGCCGGGTTGCTCAGGCCTGCAAAGACCGTGGATGGGTTTAAAGGACCTGAAAAAAATTGAATCGATTTCAATTTAATGAAATCTAAACCTGATTAAAGATACTCCCGTGATCGCTTGACACGGGAGTCTTTATTTTAGTAATATTAAGCATGAAGCGATCAGAAGACAGAGATAATGGAATACCGAAATTCGACCGGGAATTTTTTGCCTCCGATAAAGATTTCTCCTTCATCGGGCAGGGATCTCTGGGTGGGAAGGCCAGCGGCCTGATCAATATCAGCCGGGTGATGGCGGAACGATATAATCCGGATGAGTTTCCGGGAATGTCGCTTTCCATTCCCAGGATGACTGTACTCAGGACAAATCTGTTCGATTCCTTCATGGAAACGAATAAACTTTATGATCTGGCTATGACAGAGGATTCAGATGCCCGGTTGGCCCATGCTTTCCAGCAGGCAGATCTGCCGGCAACCATCGCCGGTGACCTGTATGCCCTCATTTCAGGGGTTCATACCCCGCTGGCGGTACGCTCCTCCAGTTTGCTGGAAGATGCCATGTATGAACCGTTTGCCGGTATCTATGCTACCAAAATGACCGCCAATAATCAGTTCGATAAGGAATCCCGCTTTCGCAAACTTATCGAAGCGATCAAGTTTGTCTATTCTTCGGTCTATTTCAAACAGGCCAAGGACTATTTCAAGGCAACCAGTCATCAATTGCAGGACGAGAAGATGGCGGTTATTGTACAGGAAGTGGTTGGGCGAAGAAATGATAAACGTTATTATCCGGACATTTCCGGAGTGGCCCGGTCCTACAACTTTTACACTTCCGGCCATGCCCGTCCTGAAGATGGGGTGGTAAATCTGGCGCTGGGACTTGGAAGAATTATCGTGGACGAAGGGATTGCCTGGTCCTATTCCCCGAGCTATCCCCGGGCAAATCCGCCTTACAATTCCATCGGTGAATTGATGAAACAAACCCAGACATATTTCTGGGCGGTGAATATGGGAGAACTTCCCTTTTATGATCCGGCCAAAGAGACCGAGTATCTGGTGAAATTGGATCTGAATGAGGCCCAGAAAGACAAAAGCCTGAAATTTTTAGCGTCCACTTATGACCGGCAATCGGACCGGATTTATCCCGGTCCCAGTTCGGCTGGCCCCAATATTTTGAATTTTGCCCCGTTGCTGGTCATGAATCAGATACCATTGAACGATCTGATAAAAAAATTACTCAAAATTTGTGAAGAGGCTGTAAATGCCCCGGTGGAGATCGAATTTGCCCTGACCCTGGATCCGGAAAAGGGACTACCGGCACGCTTCGGTTTCCTGCAAGTCAGACCGATGGTGGTTTCCCATGAAGAAGTAAATATCAGTCCGGAAGAATTGACCAGTGAACTGGCAATTGTATCTTCCGAGAGTGTTTTGGGCAATGGAATCGTAAATTACCTTCATGATATTATTTTTGTAAAGCCGGAGAAATTCGAGGCCAAATATACCCGGCAGATCGCTTCCGATGTGGAACAGCTGAACGAAGCCATTAAAAATAGCGACCGGAAATATATTCTAATCGGATTCGGACGCTGGGGTAGTGCCGATCCCTGGCTGGGGATTCCGGTAGACTGGGGGCAAATCTCCGGGGCAAAAATAATCGTCGAGTGCACCTTGCCGGAGATGAACGTCGATTTGAGTCAGGGATCCCACTTCTTCCATAACTTGAGTAGTTTTCAAATCAGTTATTTTTCGGTCAAGCATTCGCGGAAATATCAGATTGACTGGGACTGGCTGAAGAAGCAGGAAATGGTTGGTGAAACGGAATTTGTCAGACATATTAAACTTCCTGAACCGGTTAAAGTAAAAGTTGATGGCCGGACAGGAAGAGGAGTGATCCATCGATGAACAATGAAAAGAAATCTTGGGAGTTGGTCCTCGAAGCGCTGAAGGAGAGGGCAAAAGAGTTGAATTGTCTGTATAGCGTCGAGGAAATTTTAAGCATGAATGATATCTCCCTACCTGAGGCTCTGCAAAAAATTATTGATGCCATTCCTCCGGGATGGCAATATCCCGATGTTTGTGAAGCGATCATCGAATACCATGGAGATATCTATCGGACTTCCGAATTTAGCGAAACCAAATGGGTACAGAGTGCAGACATTAAAGTCCAGGATAAAACCGTCGGCTCAATAAAAGTATTTTATACCGAAGAGCGGATGCCCTCGGTTGAAGGGCCCTTCCTCAAGGAAGAACGGCGGTTGATCAATTCCATTGCTGAAAGACTGGGGCACTACATCTTTCATCTAACTCTGCGGGATATGTTTCAGGATTGGAAATCTGCCCGCAGCTATTTGGCTCAAAAAGGAAAAGAGGAGTGGCGGATTATTCTGGATCTGCTAAAACGCACCGATCAGGATCTCTATGTAAGAGTATCCCGCAAAATGATGAATTATCTTTCCTGGCACGGTATTCAGGAGGCGCAAACCTTCATTCAGAAATTTATTGGCATTGGCAGAACCGAGGACGCGATTTTGGCTGAATTAAACCGGCCCCAACAAAGAACCTCCTCCATGAATATCCTGAACATCAGTGATGAAATTTTTAGAATTGCCGGCGAAAATCTGAGTGGAAAAGAAATATTTTCCTGTGTTCAAAAATGGATCCATGAGGATAAATCAAGCTTTCTTATCCGTACCCTGGAGAATCAGCATTCTTCGATTTCCGAGATTTCCGATGCCATTACCCGTTACTATCACCTGGCACCGGAAGGAGCGGAACTTTCTATTTCCACTCAGAAAGCATTAAATGTCTCACTTATCCGGCGATTCTTCACCGATCAACTGGAGTTTATCAATATTGCCAAAAATTATGTCCATGTGGGCGATTTTCATGAAATCCTTCAGCGAATGATTTATCCTTCGGGCAGCCAGGGGAAACTGGGCGGAAAGAGCGCCGGTCTTTTTCTGGCTTATCGTATTTTGCGCCGATTGGCTCAGGAAATGGAGGTCTTTAATGACATTAAAGTGCCCAAGACTTGGTATATCAGCTCGGACGGTTTACTGGATTTTCTCCGCCATAATAATCTGGAAGAAGTGATCGAACAAAAATATAAGGAAATAGATCAGGTCCGGCAGGAATATCCCCATATTATCCAGTTATTTAAAAATTCCCAGTTTTCTCCCGAAATTGTAAATGGGCTTTCCATGATGCTGGACGATGTGGGAGGGATGCCAATTATTGTTCGGAGTTCCAGCCTGCTGGAAGATCGTCTGGGTTCGGCTTTTTCCGGAAAATATAAAAGTCTGTTTCTGGCCAACCAAGGGACCAAGGAAGAGCGTCTGGCGGCCTTGATGGATGCCATTGCCGAAGTCTATGCCTCTACATTTGGACCGGATCCTATCCAATACCGGGCAGAGCGGGGACTGCTGGATTTCCATGAGGAGATGGGAGTAATGATCCAGGAGGTAGTGGGGAAAAAGGTAGGTAAATATTTTCTGCCGGCATTTGCCGGGGTGGCTTTCAGCAATAATGAATTCCGCTGGTCGCCGCGCATCAAACGGGACGATGGTCTTTTACGGATGGTTCCCGGCCTGGGTACCCGGGCAGTAGACAGGTTGAGTGATGATTATCCGGTTCTGATCGCCCCCGGACAACCAGGTCTTCGGGTGAATGTGACCCCGGATGAAATTATTCGCTATTCACCCAGAAAGATCGATGTTATCAATCTGGAAAACAATACTTTCGAAACTAAAGAAATTAAGGAATTATTCGCAGAAGTAGGGGACAAGTATCCCCAGGTAAATAAAATTGTCTGCGTAGTGGAGGATCACCACATCAAAAAGGCGGTGGGACTGGGGGTGGATTTTGAAAAAGAGGAAGTGGTAGTCACATTTGATGGGATAATGTCCCAACAGAAGTTTGTCCAGCAAATGCAGGGAATTCTGCAAGTGCTGTCCAAAACGTTGAAAACGCCCGTGGATATCGAATTTGCCCACGATGGCGATTATTTCAATCTCCTGCAATGCCGTCCCCAGAGCCATGGCCGGGACAGTGTTCCCGCGCCCATTCCCAAGGATATTCCGGAGGACCGGATAATCTTTTCCGCCAAAAAGTATATTTCCAATGGATTAGTTCCGGATATTACCCACATCGTTTACGTGGATCCGGAGCAGTATTCCCTCATTTCCGATATCAATGAGTTAAAACTGGTAGGACGGGCGGTAAGCAAGCTGAATAAAATTTTGCCTAAACACCGCTTTATCCTGATGGGACCCGGTCGCTGGGGCAGCCGGGGAGACATAAAACTGGGAGTTTCAGTAACTTACTCCGATATCAACAATACCGCAGTGTTGGTGGAAATCGCCCGTAAAAAAGGGAATTATGTGCCCGATCTTTCTTTTGGAACTCACTTTTTCCAGGATCTGGTAGAGTCCTCTATTCGCTACCTACCCCTTTACCCGGATGACGATCATATCCTGTTCAATGAAATTTTTCTGACCAAATCTCCCAGCATATTAAAGGAGCTGGCCCCGGAATATGAGGATTTGGCCCCGATTATCCGGGTGATTGATATTCCGGCAGTTACAAACGGGATGATCCTCCGTGTCCTGATGAATGCCGACCTGGATGAAGGGGTAGGAATTCTGGCCTCACCATCCTCAGGGACAGAAGAAGCCGGGGAGCGTTTCTATGCTGCTGCAACGGTGTCTGATGAAAACTGGCGCTGGCGAATGCGGATGGCCGAGCAGATTGCTGCCCAGTTGGATGGCAAACGTTTTGGGGTAAAGTCTTTCTATATCTTTGGCAGTACCAAAAATGCCATTGCCGGTCCCGGTAGCGATATTGATGTCCTGATCCATTTTACAGGAAGCGACCTGCAAAAGGAAGAACTTTTGCTCTGGCTGGATGGCTGGAGCCGCTGCCTGGCAGAGATGAATTACCTGCGCACTGGCTACCATAGCGAAGGTTTGCTGGATGTTCACCTGATAACCGATGAGGATATTAAGAAGAAAACCAGCTATGCGGTAAAAATCGGGGCAGTGACCGATCCGGCGAGAGAGCTGCCGTTGATGAGTAGAGCGGACGGCCGATAGAAATGCTGAATCGCAAGTGAGTTTGGGTGGGAGATTTCAGAGGATTAGTGGAGTGATGGAGTATTGGATTAATGAAGTTTAAGATATTTTCCTGAAATTATTTTAGCCACAGAAATTGATTTACTATATTAGAGATATATCAGATAGTATTTTTGTTTAATTTTCATTTTTATTAAACATAAAGAAATGAAGATAAGATATCTTTCTATCATTCTGCTGTGTTTTTTAAATTGTGATCCTGCCCTGCGTTTAAGCTATGTCGTTATCAATGACACTACCGATAATCTAAATATAAAATATTCTTTTCCACAATATTCTGCCAAAACAGATTCATCTTTAATTATAGCACTGAATGATACTGTGGAAATTTATCGTGAGAGTAGGATTGGTATAGTGAAATATCCGAAAAACTATTGTTCGGTAATTCCCTGGCTAGAAGTATATCATAACAATCAACTGATATTCAATAGAGAGTCTAGCTGTGATAGCATGTGGACAGCTGAAATCAGAAAAAAATATATAAGTAGTGGCGGAGAACTAACCTTCAAATTCATAGTTGATAGCACAAAAATACCAAAATAGGTAAAATCTGGTAGAACTAGCAAAAAGACTTCGCTAGGTAGTTTTAGCAGGGGAGTTTAATGGAGAGTGGTAGTGTTTGAGTAGCGGAGTAATGGGCATTTATTAAAATTATCCAGGAATTTATATTAATATCCGGGGATGGAATTACTATATTAGGCTTATTGCCGGAAACTGAAATGATTCCTTAGCATATAGTTAGACGGCAGGTAGCATCAAATGTCCATCTTTTTCGCATTACAATGGGTGAAGTTATGTCTGACCATATGGCGACCAATATTCAGGGTAGATCGCCGGTATACTTGATTGTTCCATTCATACCAAAGATCGGATGATATGGAACACTCAAAGAAAAGAAATGTAGTTTGGTTAGTTGTTGGGCTAAGCCTTGGGCTATTGTTTATGGGTGTGTTACGGATATCCGCCAAATTTCCAAATATCCTAACGCCATTAGCGGGATACGCCACACCAGGGTATGTATTAATTACTGTTATTTTTACGATATTGCTGGTACGCGCAGGACTACCCCTTAAGCGGTTTGGTTTTGGAGTACGCCCGGACCTTCGCCAAATCATGCTGGCAATAGCCGCAATCGCAATACTACGGATATTCGCGGTTGCACTAAATCCGTTGATTGAAGAGCTTTTAGGTGGACCGCGTAACCTAGAACGCTTCTCTAACGTCGAAGGTTCGGTAGCATCGCTCGTGGCCCTATTGTTTTTAAATTGGTCCCTCGCGGCATTTGGTGAAGAATTTGCGTACCGGATAGTCCTAATGCGAGGAATCTCCTTTATATTTGGTGATTCAGGTACAGGGCAAATTTCCGCGCTTGTACTACAAGCGGTGATGTTCGGTCTTATCCATGCTTATCAAGGTCCTGCCGGTATAGCCGGCTCGACATTTAGCGGTTTGGTGTTCGGTGCTGTTACGATCGCCAGTCGCTGGTCTATTTGGCCGGCAGCCTTTGCCCATGGCATCAATAACACTATCGGTATTATTGCGATTTATTATGGACAGTAGTGAATATCAAGTTGTGAAGTCAATAGACTTTACAAAATTAACTATCATTGGTTTAGCAGGTATCTTTAAGTGTTGTTCAAAAAAAGATTCAGCTGGACCGCGACAATGCGGGTAGATTAATCCCGACGGTTTAAGGCTTCATAGGATGAGGAGAAACTATTATGGATAAGATCATTCATCATTCTGTTCAATTAAAATGTAACGTTCGTCGCGCTTTCAAGTTGTTCACCGTCAACCACTTGCTTGAATCCTGGCTGGTTAAGGTGGCAGAGGTTGAACCCGTTGTGGCTGGTAAATATGAATTGTTTTGGGAACCGGAAGATAGAGAAAACAACAGCACCATTGGTTGCAAAGTAACGGCTA
Organism: uncultured Calditrichaceae bacterium; assembly: GCA_964452045.1. Lineage (GTDB taxonomy): Bacteria > Calditrichota > Calditrichia > RBG-13-44-9 > RBG-13-44-9 > CAYVKM01. Next base: position 33,965 of record CAYVKM010000019.1, on the reverse strand, counting down.
TTGAACCGGATAAATTTCTTTCTTTCGAGTGGCGAAGCCCAAAACAATATAAGTCTTTTGCTAATAATGCCGATCCGTTGACTCACGGGATAGTCTTCTTCATTCCGGAAGGTGAAACAACGGAAGTGCATCTGATTCATTCAGGGTGGAGAAGTTCTGTTGAATGGGAGGAGGCAAGGCAGTGGCAAGATAGAGCCTGGAGTTTGGCTTTGAAGGAACTGGAAAAACAAGTAAACGGCACTACCGGTGCTTAATACGCGATTTCAGTCAACCTTAGGAAGCAGAGCAATTAAAGTGCATAATCGTCAAAAATTGGAAAAAAACTATCTGGATATAGCCCCGGACTTATCAACAATTAATAATGAGGTTTATCTATGAAGAGAAAATACTGGTTAATTGCTTCGGCGATATTTCTGATATTGATTGGTGTCTTAAGAGCAAGCGGTGGTTTAGCTCTCTTAATGAAAGGGAAACAGCTTGAAACAGGGGTACCAATTGTTGCATCAGACTTCCAAATAATAATTGTTGCAATCGGATTACTGATGATAGGCGTTTTGTTGGTATTGGCAGCGATCAGTCTAATAAGAAAATATTCTTTCAATATTTGGCTATCGTGTTGGCTGGTATTGATCCTCTTTTTGTTGGACGGATTACTAAATGGATATTTACTGTTTGGGCAACCATTAGATCAGGGGCAAAGGATAAATATTATTGCCGTCATCTTGATTGGGATTCTTTTGTTTTTAGGAAAACCCGGCCTGAAGGTAAATCAATAGTAAGTCTTTAATGATTAAAAAAAATGTAATCGTACCAACATAAAAAATAAGCAGCGAAGAGATATAAAATATATCAGATCGATAGATAAAAATATCTGACTGTAAATTCATGGCAGCCGCTATCCGTGTCCAGTGCGGATTTGAGAGATCAGCAGCGTTCGCTGCGGCCTGGTGAACGGTAACGTCAGGTAACAAATATAAAGAAAGATTTTTATTTGTGAAGGATCTGTGATGAGCAAAGAAAACCAGGATCAAAGAATACAAGAACTTTTTTTATTACAGCGTGTAGCTCAAAAAATAAACTCAATTTTGGACCTAAATGTTCTTCTGGAAGAAGTTGTTAGTGACGTTGCCCAAACATTCGGTTATTCACGTTCAGGTATACTTCTAAAAGATGATAGAACCAATGAGTTGGTGATCGAAGCGGTTCGTGGGTGGACCATAAACTTTCACGTGAAGGGAGACCGCTTTAAGATTGGTAAGTATGGAATAGTTGGGCACGTTGGTGAAATCGGAGAGACTTACTATGCACCCGATGTAACACTTGACCCTTATTATAAGATCAGCGAAAATTCCACCCGGTCGGAACTTGACATCCCACTAAAAGTCCGGGGAAAACTGATTGGTGTTTTTAATTTCCAGCATCAGCAAGTGGATGCGTTTCCGACCGGCCGAATCCAGCTTCTTGAGGCATTAGCCGGACACGTTGCGACCGCTATAGAGAATGCTCAGCTTTTTCAGAGAGAGCGTCAGGAAAAAGATCGAATGGCGCAAGAGCTCGAAGAAGCTCAGAAAGTGCAATTTTCTTTGTTCCCCGGCCAGGCGCCTAACGTTCCCGGATTTGAGGTGACGGGATCTTGTCTTCCCTCCAGGGAAGTTGGTGGCGATTGGTACGATTACATTTTGCTGAGGGACGGGCGGTTAGCACTGGTAATTGGAGATGTTTCCGGCAAGGGTATGGGCGCCGCCTTATTGATGGCGTCAACCCGGAGCATTCTTCGCTTGTTTGCAGAAAGAGAATTGTCACCGGGCGATGTTCTTTCCCGGGTAAATCGGGTACTGGTAAAGGATTTTCCCAGAGCCAAATTTGTAACAATGATCTATGCTGTGTTTGATCCGGTAAAGAGAAATATCGCCTTTGCCAATGCCGGTCATCTTCCACCATTATTTATCGATTCGAACGGATCACGATTTCTGGAAATCGATTCCGGTTTGCCATTGGGCATTCAGGAGGTTATCTTTAGTGAGTACAAACTGGAAATGACTGAAGGAAGCCGCCTGCTGTTGTATTCCGACGGTGTAAGTGAGGCAATGAATTCTACCTTAGAGGAATATGGTACTGAACGTATTCAAGATCATATGTCACAGCCGAATGCATCGGTGGAGAGCCTGTTTGAGGATGTTCATGCTTTTACGGGTGATTATCCCGCTACTGATGATAAAACACTTGTGATGATCAGGGGCAAAGTATAATTATTGTTGCCGTTTTATTGGTCGGGATACTTTTATTTTTGGGAAAACCAGCTCTGAAGACTAATAAATAGAGAAGGATTGGTAAGTAAAATAAGACTTATAGCAATTCAATTGTAAGATAAGATTTTAATTATCATGCTCAATAAAGTTTACTTTCCAGATCTTTTTCTGTCCATGAACCGCATCACCAGCCCATAGTGATCTTTATAATAAGATTTTTGAGCAAACCGGAGTAATAAAAAAATCCAATTATGTGCTACAAATGGGGGCAATAACTGATCTTGCCAAAGACTTCGGTAGTTGAGTAAAGCTTAAGAATGATAATATATCTGGTTTTATAAATCGTTTGCCTATTGCAGTACCTGAGATATTTTAATTCCTCAAAAATAACTGGTAATTAAGATTTTCGTTTTTTATAATATAAAAGGTATAATATGTTTAAGAGTGCGGGCAGGTGACAGCAAATCTTATCATAAAACAATCTCTTTTATTAAAGCGTATTCATACATTCTTTTACAAATACCTTATAATTATCTGTTCTGCTATTATTCCTGATTTTAGCAGTGATTGAAATTTTGAGGATCGTAATGCTTCTGAATTTGGAAGGTCTTTGTACATAAATTTGTTTTTATATATCATCTTTATGGAACTGACAAATTTTCATGATTGGTAAAACGATTTCTCATTATAAAGTTTTAGAAAAACTTGGTGAAGGCGGCATGGGGGTGGTGTATAAAGCCCACGATACTAAGTTGGACCGTCTTGTTGCTCTGAAATTCTTACCTCACCACCTTACCCAAAACGATACTGACAAATCACGTTTCATGCAGGAAGCCAGGGCTGCCGCTGCATTGAACCATCCCAATGTATGTGTGATATATGAAATCGAAGATCAAGGTGACAAACCGTTTATTGCTATGGAATTTATAGATGGAAAAACGTTGTATGATGAATTGCAGAATAATAAGCTGGAATTGAAAAGTGTATTTAACTACGTCATACAAATTGCCGAAGCGTTGAAAGCGGCACACCAGAAGGGCATTGTCCACCGGGATATCAAATCTGAAAATATTATGGTTACCGGGACTGGTCAGGTGAAGGTGATGGACTTCGGGCTGGCTAGGATTCGCGGTGGAGCAAAGCTTACCAAAACTTCGAGCACTGTGGGTACCCTTGCCTATATGTCACCGGAACATATTCAAGGCCAGGAAGTTGATGCCCGATCAGACATCTTTTCCTTTGGCGTCATTTTATATGAGATGTTGGCCGGACAACTGCCATTTAAAGGTGAATATGATTCTGCCTTGATGTATGCTATCCTAAATGAAGATCCTGAACCAATTCAAAAATATCGAACGGATCTGACTTCGGAAATACTGCATTTGTTAGATAGGGCTCTGGAAAAGGATCCTGAGGAAAGATATCAAACGGTTAATGATATGCTGATCGACCTGAAACGGTTAAAGAGGGATACGGATAGTATAGCTAAAAGGTCGCGGGAAGAAATACCGGATGTGCGAAAACCTGATAACGGCAATAAATCAAAAAAATATTTTTGGATGGGCTATTCTGCCCTGGCACTTTTATTAATTGCCATTGTCTGGTTTATAGGTCAAACCCTGCTAGATAAAAAACAGGTAGTTTCTAAAGTAAGGGAAAATTCCGTCGCGGTTATGTATTTTGAAAACAGGTCCGGTGAAAAGGATTTCGGTAAAATCCTCGTGGAAATGCTGACTTCGAACCTTTCCCGTTGTAAACAGATTAATGTGGTAAGCAGTCAATACCTCTTCGATATTTTAAAACGAATGAACATGGAGAATGTGGAAGCAATTGATCGGGGCATTGCCACAGATGTTGCTATGAATGCCCACGTTCAGTTCATGCTGTTGGGGAGCATCAATACTATCGGTAATAAACTGGATGTGAACGCTCAGCTTTGTGATGTGCAAAGTGGAAATGTAATTGGTGCGACCCAGGCACAGGGTTCACGGGTGGATGATGTCTATCAGATGGTTAACAGGCTTACCGAGGACGTGATACAAATGATGGATGTTTCCTGGACGGATGAGATTGGGCCACTAAGGATAAACGACGTCACAACCCATTCCTTTGAAGCTTACAAGCACTTTCAAAAGGGAATGGAACTCATCAGACGCTGGAATTGGAGCGATGGCCGGGAAGAATTTCAGGAAGCTTTTCAGATCGACTCCACCTTTGCTATGGCGCATTGCATGTTTGCAGTCTCAACCGGTGTTTTTAAGTTTAGCCCGCTTTCGGATCTGACAAAAGAGCGTGAGTCGATGCGTCTGGCTAAAAAATATTCCCAAAAAGCCACAAACTTGGAACGCGGCATAATTGACCTATTTTATCAATATGTTAACCGTGATTATAAGACCTATCTGCGCAAAGCCAAAGAACTGGCGGATAATTATCCAAATGATAAAATGATCCAAAATGATTTAGGATTTGTCAATTACATTCTGGGAAATTACCCTCAGGCCATTCAAGCCTATAACCGGGCACTGGAGATCGATCCGGAATATGCTCTTGTACAAAACCTGATTGCTTACTGCTACATATTAATAGGCGACCAGGAAAAAGCCTTTGCAGCAATCAGGAATTACATTGCGCTGCAACCCGATGTGCAGAATACTTACGACTCTGCATTTGATATCTACTTAATGGCCGGCCGATACGAAGATGCCTACCGGGTTTGTGATGAGGCATTGCAGGTAAATCCAGACTGGAATGGTTTCCGGCAATATAAAAGTTATGTGCACTTGTTCAAAGGGGAGGGGGAAGAAGCGCGCCGAATAAATCATAATATTGCGGAAAGAACTTCTTCATGGGAATTTTTCCTTCAGGACGATCTTGGATGTTTTGATATGTATGAAGGAAGGTATCAGGCAGCTGCCACTAAATTTCAGAAAGTTGTCCAACTGTCGCTGGAAGGAGATAAACAAGAAGAAGAATTGGAGGCCCGTCTTGTGCTGGGTAAGTTTTATGATCTCACCGGAAATTTCTCAAAAGCGTATCAGGAATTTTCCCGGGTGAAAACTTTATCTGAAAAAGTATACAAAGATTCTTACAATACCTGGCCAGTCCGCGCAGATTACTTTGCCGGCGTTGCCGCTATACGTGAAGGAAAATTTGATAAGGCTCGGGATGTTGCGGAAAGGATCAAAGAGTACATTGAGAATAATCACTATGATAATATCCTAATGGATTTTTACTACCTGCTATTGACCGAAATTCAGGTAAAGAATAATAATCAAGCTGAAGCCTTTGAAGTGCTTAATAAGGTTTCTCAGGTGTCCAGGATTGTTATCCCAAGGTTTTACCGACTGGCAGTGGATATTTTGGCCTCGCAGGGTAAAATAGAGGATGCCTTACAAGTTCAACGCAAATTGTACGAAGATTGGAGGTTATCTATCTTCGATTTTTTCAATTATTTTTTGGAACGTTCCATGTCCAATTATTACATCGCAAAACTATACGAGAAGAAAGGAGATAAGCAACAGGCTATTTTCTATTATCAAAAAGCCCTGGAGCATTGGAAGAGCGCGGACGACGATCTACCGGCGCTGATCGATACAAAAAGCAACTTGGCAAGGTTAAAAGGAAGTTGATAAGGGGATAAATTAATCCCTTGGAATTGAAATATTATAGAAATATTAGGGACAGCGGGGGAAAATGAATATTTCTGGCAAAAACTTGCTGTCATTATCAATCAAGATTATAACAATGCAAATCCAGATTGACCATCATCAAGTCTATATGCATTATTAAAAGAGAATGGTCTCATTATATTAATGAAGTATCGCGAATAATGAGATTTGTGAACTCCTGAGTCTTTTACTGAATTTAGGGTCAAGTTGTAATAAACAGAAAGAAAGGAAAGGAATAATGAAGAATATTTTTCTGCTATTTATGGTCACCTCTGTTTTTCTCGTCAGTACCTGTACCCAAAAAGCTGATATTGTCAATCAGAAAAAACTGGTTATTGATCGCTGGCTTGAACTATGGAATACCGGAAATCCGGCCCTGGCAGATGTAGTTTTTACCAGTGATTTTGCCAGTCACATTCCACATTTTCCCCAGGTGACTGATCTGGAGACTTACAAAGAGGAGGTGGTCAGGACCGATACCGATATCGAAGGTTTCCATGCTACCCTGGAAGATGTGGTCGTGGATGGTAATAGAGTAGCAGGACGATTCACAGCCGCCGGTAAAGCCCGGGGAGAACTTATGGGTATGCCTGTTGATACTTCGCATTATACCAATACCTGGATTGTGGTCTATCACTTTACTGATAATAAGATAGCTGAAGAATGGTGGGAATTTGATCTGCTGGGGGTAATGCAGCAACTGGGGGTTATGCCGCAATCATCGGAGGGGCCACCTGCTCTGCAACGCAGCGCACCACAGGATTTTGTCTGGAGCGCAGCATCCAATATCACCGGCGATCCTGGCAATCCCGAATCAAATAAAGCGCTGGTGCAAAGGGAATACACTGCCTGGAATCTGAGGAATGTGGATACCCTTATGGCAGTGCTGGATGAAGTTTATTCTCCCGATTTTGTCTATCACGATCCGGCCCGTCCACAAATTACTGATCTGGCCGGTTATAAAAAATGGGCAGTTGATGAAGTCTTGACGCCTTTTCCGGACCTTATCATGCCGGTAGAGGACATATTCGCACAAGGAGACAAGGTGGTGGTCCGCTGGACCTTTACCGGGACTTATATTGTCTTTGGAAAACCAGTAACCCAGTCCGGAACAAGTATTTATCGTATTGCCGATGGCAAAATCGTGGAAGCCTGGTGCGACTTTGACATGCTGGGAACGGTTCAGCAGATTAAGGCCATGTCGGAACAGTAGAAAACGGTTTAACTTTCCTGATATGCTTGAGAATATCTTCTGCGGTCGCTGGTTGTCCAGTGGATATATTTCTGGGAGTATTGGAGTGTTGGAGTAATGGAGTATTGAATTATTGCAGTTGTGAGTGTTCTTATAATTAATAAAGATGATTTTCGTCTTTATACAAAAAGAAGTAACAATTGGAGGATATTGGCAATACCTAAGTTCGAACACCATTAAGTCTTATTCTTATATGGTTACCATATTTCATTTCTTTTAAGAGGAAGGTTAAATTATCATGATTCGAAATTTATTCTCCATTATCTTAACATTTATTTTTCCCTTAATCGTGCATACTCAGGTTGAAGAAGTTTCCTCAGAACTATTATTCACCATAGGCTATAATTATTTCCCCCAGAGCGAGGCCGAGGAAATCCTGGCAGCAAAGGCACTTGAATATCATCAAGGACATTTATTTCTGGCATTTATGGATAAAGTGCTGATATTGGATCTTCAAGGTAATGTAATTAGCATAATTTATCCACCCAAAACAGTCAATATTTGGGATATCGTATTTTACCAAGATCAGTTGGTTATGTTAGATCCCCAATCATACGACAAATTATCCTTCTATCAGGATCAAAATCTTGAGAAATCAGAATATGTTAATTTCTCAGCGCAGACCGAATCGGATTTATCAACGCCAAGATCGTACCTCAGTTTTCAATTTAGTCCCAGGTATTTAATAAATGTCGGTGGTGATTTGTACTTTCATGAGGGTCGTTCTTTTTTCCCTTACTCCGGTTTGAAACGCATTAAAGTATCAAACTTAAAACAATTGAATGGAAAAGAGGTGCTCATAAACTCCGGGAACAGTAAGCTTATATTTGGATACCCGATTTCAGATTGTGAAAGTTTTTGGTGGACTTATAGTGAAGATGCCCAGTATGGTGATTACAGTTTCGCCATAACCGACTTTTGCGATGACAGCACTTCTTTCTTTCCTCGAAAGTTACCCCTCGATTCCTGTTCAGGTTGTCTTTTTAGTAAGAATATTCTATTCAAAAATGAATATTTGACCAAATACTTTTTTCTGGGTGTGATTCTTAGGCAAGAAGGAATTAAGGCAAATTTGGATCAAATCGTTATTTTCCTGGATGATAATTTTGAGGTCGAAAAAATTTGTCATAACTTTGAATATTTACAGGATAATTACGGGGATAGTCCCAGTAAGATGGCCAGTTTTACCTATGATGAATTGGGAAATGTTTATTACTGCACAAATTATCTGGATAGATCCGACACAGAAAATTCGTATGTCAAAATATTTAAGATAAGCTATGCTGACCAACCAAAAATAAAATAATGGTCAAATATGAAGCTCAGGTAGACAAATGGCAATGGAGTTTAATATGCCTTCAGAGGAAAACAAACAATTGGTTCGCCGTTACTACGAAGAAATTGTCAACACCGGAGATATTAGCTCGATCGAGAATTTCATCGGACGGGAGTATACGGAAGTTTATGAAGGCAAAAGACACGTCATAGGGGTAAAAGGGGCGAAAGATCACATCCTGGGTGTTCGCCAGACCTATCCAGATCTTCACATTACCATTGGCAAATTGCCGAAGGGGAATGGGTGGTTTCTTGCATAACCGTAAAAGGAACTCATAAAGGAACCTGGCTGGGCATCAAACCCACTGCTAAACAGGTGGTCTTTACCAGTGTGAATGTTGACAAAGTTGTTGACGGCCGGATTGTTGAACATGGTGGTGCAGCCAATATGCTGAGTCCACTATTGGAAATCGGTGCGCTGAGAGTGGCTGGTTCCGATGAATGACCTGAATCAGCATCTACCATATCGCCAATGGGAAAATTGTGGAAGCCTGGTGCGACTTTGACATGCTGGGAACGGTACAGCAGATTAAGGCCATGTCGGATAGTAGGTAAACCTTAGAATCATTAAACATCGACGGAAGATTTTTATTTGTAAAACCCCAATTCCAATTCCATAAAAAGTAATGGTTGTTCGTAGTCAGTTCACAGACAAAGAAGCAAGAAAAATAAAATCCTAGTAACTTTGCTTCCAATACCAGGTAAATAAAGAACAACGAAATTAATCATCTTAACTCAAACGGCAGGAAGCTCTGCGCATTTGTTGCTTAGTTTTTTGCTGCAGGTTTGGTGAATTATTATGAGGTTGTTTGACTAAATGATTTTTGTAGATGTACGATTTCTTAATCATTTTTTAAAGGTAATCTTATTTTTAAAAGAAAGGTGAAAATATGACCAAGAAAAACCTATGTTTGGTTCTATTACTTCTTGCATCGGGTTATCTCTTTGCTCAAAACGAATTCGAAGAGAAATTAACTCCCTATGTTAATTCATTAAATGAAAAAGGCGATGAACCGATACATTTCATCCTTGATAAACTGAATCAACATGATCTGATCCTTTTTGACGATGGGTTACATACGGCTGTTGAACCTTTTAAGTTTTACCAGGATTTAATTAAAAACGCAGATTTTCAAAACAAAGTCCAATATATATTTCTGGAAGCTGTTTCTGTAAACAAGCAAACTGCCCTGGATGCTTACTTTGATTCAAAGATCGACGATTTAAAGCTCTTGTACCCTGCTTTTCAGGATGATTTTAGCGGCACCGGCTGGCCATATAAGACCTATTTTGATTTACTGCAAACTATTTGGAAAGTAAATTCAACACGAGCAGTCCAGGATCGTTTTAAAGTGATTGCGGTTAATGCACCAACTTATTGGAAAGAAATTAATACGCCAAAAGACGTGGATTTATTCAGGCTATCGCTTGCAGGAAATGATTATACCATGTATAAAATTATTCTATCATATCTGGATAATTTTAAATCCGGGAAAAAAGGAATATTTCTCACCAATACACGTCACGCCTATAAGGGAATTAAAAACCGGGAAAATAAATATTACTGGAATTGTGGCACATTTTTTTATTTCCAAAATCCGGGAAAAACCTACTCCGTTCGTTTCCATAACATTAATTTATATTTTGCAGGCAAAAAGGAAGTGGATCCGAATACGCCTAAAACCACGGAAGGGCTTGAAGACGTGATTGTCAGGTGGGTGCGGATGGAAAATGGTTTATGGGATAGTGCCTTTGAAGCCTTTGGAAATGTACCCGTTGCTTTTGATCTAAAGGACACACCTTTTGGCAATGCCGAATACATTGGTAACCACATGTTGAATGTGGCACCGGGTCAAACAATATATGATGCTTACGACGCGCTGATTTTTTTAGCGCCCGTTGGAAAACTTCACAAGACAGCCATGGTTGATTTTATTTACACAGAAGAGTTTAAACATGAGTTGGAAAGGCGGTCAAATTTTCTTTACACTGAAGAACAAATAAAGAAAATATTAACCGATAATGGCTTAAAATCTTTAAGAGAATTTATAGATACGTATTTTGTATATAAGCCTGAAATATTGCAGCCGCTGGCAAAAGAGATTGGTCCAATTGACGAATGGAAAAATATGTAAGAAAATATATCCTTATCCGGATAAGTATGTGATTTGATTATGCTCATTCATATATTACAACATATTTAATCGGACAAAGGCAGATTGTAAGAGTCTAAATTTTTAATAAAATTTAACAGTTGAATAAGGTGTAAGTGAGGCAGTCTTGCGAATCAACCGGATAGTTATTATTATTGATCAAACTACAGGATTTTGTTTGAAAGGAATTTTTATGAAATCAATCCTGGTGACCTTGTTGTTCCTGTTCTCCTGTTCCTCGTGACATAGGATATTATTTTGGGACTGAATGTGCCGGGATATTGATAAAAGTCCGATATATGAAGGAGAATCATCATGTCCAAAAATATTATTTTTATCTTCGCAGCTTTTTGTCTTGGATTTTTGGTCTATCCGGAAATTACCACTGCCCAGGTACCGGCACAGTCTGGTAATGCGCAGGAATGGGGCAGCGGATTGCCCACCTCCATATACGGAACCTATGTTCGTCCGGGTGAGTTGTTGATCTTCCCATTTTTCGGATATTCGCTGGATAATAACCGGGAATATCAGCCGAAGCAGTTAGGTTATGGTTTGGATGAGGATTTCCGGGGGCATTTTAAAAGCAGTGCCGGTCAGCTTTTTTTAGCCTATGGGGTGAATGACTGGCTGGCCCTGGAATTCGAAGCGGCTTATCTGAGCGCCAGACTGGAAAAATCCCCCAACGATCCAAACGGTGTTCATACCACGGTAAAAGAATCCGGTTTGGCTGATATTGAAGGTCAGCTGCGATTTTGCTGGATGAAGGAGACCGATCATCGGCCGGAAATATTTGGTTTTGTGGAAATCACAGTTCCATCTCAACGCCACAAGTTTCTGATTGGTGATCCGGATTGGGATTTCCGGCCGGGTGTGGGTATCTCCCGTAATTATACCTGGGGAAAAGTAACCTTTAGGACCGACCTGGAGTACAACCGGGAAGCATCTTCGGTGGATATCGGCGAAACTGCGCTGGAGTACCTGAAAGGCTTATCGAATACCTGGCAGATGTATCTCAGTTTGGAAGGCGGGGAAGGGGGCGCACCGGACGAATGGAGCCTGATCGGGGGTCTGCACTGGCAGATTGCCGGAAACACCTTCCTGAAAGTTGACAATGCAGTTGGCATTTCCTCCAAGGCCACGGACTGGGAACCCCAGATTGGTTTACTTTTTTCAATTCCCGTGAAGACTCGCTAGAATTTTAATTTCACCAATTCAGGCAAAAGAAAAATTTTCTGGACATTTAAATGTCTATGTTGTAAAATCTAAAAGTTTCAATTGAGACAGGGGAACGGGCAGGTGACATCCTACCATATCAGGCAAGAATCTTTATTTCGGATATATCGTTTTTTTGTTCCTTATTTAAGGAATATTAACTTACCAGATATAGACATTTTTTCTTCCTTAGATGAGGAACATTGGGAATTTATGTCCAGATATAGTCATAAATTCCTTATATTAGACAAATTGCAAAAAGGAAATATAATTACTTAATATATAGTTAGCAGAAATATGAATCTATTATAAACAAAATTTATAGTTTATGAAGAAAACTACTTTCATTTTTCTCGCTTCTTTATTGGTATCATTTCAACTCAATTGTAGAACGAATTTTGATCCCCTTGAAATGGATGATCCACTGAATAAATTGTCCAATACCCAAATCGTCTTTTCCTCTATTAGGGAAACATGGTACTGCTCTATTTATAAAATGAAAATTAATGGAGATGATTTAATACAACTTACTGATGAAAGTGAACGTCAATCCTACCCATTATTTACTCCTGACGGCGCTAATATTATTTTTATCGGATCTTGGAATAACCAAAACGGAATATTCATGATTCCAATCGAGAACCGAGAGCAAACACGTCTTATTTGCAATAAGACAGGACACTTTCCAAAAATATCGCCTGACGGAAAATACATTGTTATGCAATCTCAAGGATTATATAGATATGATATTTTTTTAATAGACATAATGGCAGGCAACATTTTTAATCTAACAAATACCGATTCTTTTGATCAATTTCCAAATTTTTCTCCGGATGGTAATGAAATTGTTTTTCAATCAGAAAGGGATGGCAATTATGAAATATATCTGGTTGATTTAGATGGGAATAATCTAAGAAACTTGAGTAATAATCCGGCAGAGGATGGAGGTCCAATCTTCACCCCTGATGGAAATCGGATTCTTTTTGGGAGTGATCGTGATGGAAATGCTGAAGTTTATATTATGAATAAAGATGGATCCAACCAAATTAATTTAACCAATCATCCGGCAGAAGATTATCCCGCGGCGATATCTCCTGATGGTTCTACGGTGTTGTTTTTGTCGTTGCGGGATGGGAATATTGAAATCTATTCAATGGATATAACTGGGAATCACGGCGTCAATCTTACCAATTCTCATGGAAATGATACATCCCCCAGATATTTATCCAATGGTGAGACGATATGTTTTACCTCTGGTCGAAATGGTTTGGACGATATTTTTATTATGAATAGTGATGGCAGCCACCAGAGGAATTTAACAAAAACCAGAAATAGAAGTGAACCATACTATGACATTATTTCAAGATAAAGGAATTTAAATATGTTAGATACCGCTATTATTTTATATGGAATAACTATAGTCGATGGGGGAGTTTTAGCTTGACTAAAAAAAGACTATTTTATGCGCGGATTCTGCATATGCATATTTACCGGCATTTTAGGTTTGATTGCTTTACTGGTTTCTCCTAATAGTAAGGCCAAAACTGGTGATGAGACAGATGAAAATTCATGGACACAATATGGCAGCTGTGCTGTATTGTTCATATTGTTCTGGATTATTATACTTTTATTAAGTAATCTTATCTTATAAAAAAATGCTAACTCCCGCATCAACGTGAACTGAAGGCTAAGTGGATTTCGGATGTTCAGCAGGCCAACCAGGTAAGCATATTTGAGACGTTTGACAGGTGAACGCTTCAGTCACGTATGCTTAAACGTTATACTTCTAATTTTATAGATTAACTTTCTGGAAATTCTAAAACAATTGTTGGAAAAAAAGATGATACATGATTGCTCTGTAAAAAAAGAATTGAACAGTTTAAAAGTCACCCAATTTATATTTATTCTTATATTCTATTTTTGTACTTCTTCAAATTTTGCTCAGACGGTGCATCAAATAGTTGATCAACAAAATAAAGAAAAAATAATAAACAAAATAAGTGAATTATTAAGGGACAAATATGTCTTTCCAGATCTAGGGGAAAAATATGGGCAAGATATTATATCTATATTTGGATCAGATAAATATGATTTAATCAATAGTGCAGAAGAATTTGCCGAGAAAGTTACAATTGACCTGCAAACAATAACGAATGACAAACATATTAAGCTAAGATTGATTGAATCGAGTGATCTTGGAGAAGAAAAAGAAGGATCACTTCATCATCCAGTTCGGTTATATCGTTTAATAAAGAATGAAAATTTGGGTTTCTTTAGGTTTGATTGGTTAGAAGGAAATATTGGTTATCTGGATATACGACGATTTAATTCTCCTGCGATTTCAAAAAATATGGTAGTTGCCGCAATGAATTTTGTATCAGGTGCCAATGCAATTATTATTGATTTCCGTGAGAATCAGGGTGGTACAACAGATATTTTACCACTTCTTTGCAGTTACTTTTTCGAATATCCAACTCAGTTGAACAGTGATTACTTCCGTGAATTTGATATCACTAAAGAATCTTGGACTACAAAAGAAATTGTGGGCAATCGACTTACAGATATTCCACTTTTTATTTTGACAAGTCATAAAACATTTTCTGCAGCGGAATCTTTTGCATTTGATATGAAGGTCAGGAATAGAGCAATAATTATTGGAGATTCTACCGGCGGAGGAGCACATTCAGTAGATCTATTTAAAATAGACCAACAATTTGAGATTTATATTTCAACAGCACGTTCGTTCAATCCTGTAACAGGTAGTAATTGGGAAAGAACTGGTGTTATTCCTGATATTCTTGTACCAGCTGAATCTGCCCTGGATACAGCCATTGTACTGGCAAAAAAAGAAGCCATGAAATATGGAGAAGTCAAGGATGCAGAAATGAAGGAAGCTGTTTTGAAGATGCAAAATCAATTAGATCGTGCTGATAAACTTTATCAAATTGGAAAAGATGAATTGGCTTATGTTGTTCTGGATTCAGTATTTCAAATCGGGATAAAAGCTAAATTAATTAATGAATTTTTTGTGCAAGTATTAGCATATGATTACTGGTCCACAGAACACGAGGAAATTCTGCTTGGAATATTGAAGAAGTATATTGAGATATTTCCAGATTCGTACAATATTTATGAAATGTTAGCTTGGGCGCATTTAAAGCAAGGTGATGAAGAGCTTGCAATTCAAAATTTTGAAAAAGTATTGGAGATTGATCCAAATAATTCATTAGCATCCCAAATGCTTAAGAAATTGAAAAAGAAATGATAGTGTTGGCATTAAAGCATTTGCGAATCCTAATCATCGAATTAAAATTATAACATTTCGTTCAAGCGGAAAATAAACGCGTGCGTGTTTCGGCACATTTATTAAACCGAGGTAGAGAAACAGCAAATAGGGGAACTTGGCCGCAGTGTTTATTTCCGCATAGATCCCCAGTTATGCTTTATAAGCATGACTGAATAAAACTGGAGAACCTAAGTCTTATTTGAACAAATGACATTTTAAAGTTCATTTCTATTTATAATTAAATAAGGAGATATCAAAATGACGCTGAAAAAAGAGCTTGATATTGATCCATCTTGGAAAGGACTTATTAAATGGGGCGGATTCTCTCTATTCCTGGCGGGTGTTATCGTCATAATTTTTATTATTGGTGTCAGTTTCTTTAAAGTAACATTGCCACTTGATCCAGTAACAACTTTAGAAGACCCATCCATTTCGACTACGCTATTTATAATAACACTCTTTGGTGAATTCCTGCTGTTTCCAGGTTTTTTGGCACTTTATTTTACACTAAGAAAATATGATAAAATAAAAATGCTAATGGCCACTGCTATAAGTGCGTTTTCTGTTGTCATGTTTTTTGTCTCACGCGGACTGATTATTACTATATCGAAAGTAAGTGGTAGCTATAAAGAAGCAGCAATCGATTCCGGTAAAATGGTATACATTGCAGCGTCCGAGGTCGCTCTTAAGACACAGGATGTATACTCAACAATGGCTCTAATTTTGTTGAGTCTCGCCTCCATCTTTGTCGGTCTGGTAATGTTAAAGAGCAAAGTCTTCAGCATGCAAATCAGCTATATCGTCATATTTTCGGGCATCTTTTCCATCATTACACCTTTTGCAGTCAATTTAGGGATTCCGTTAGTAATATCATTGATTGGATTGGTACTCATGTTGATTTGGCAAATCATTATAGGTGTAAAACTATTTAATTTGGGTAATAGAGCTATAAATTAGGATAACTATTATTAATACAAATCGCATAACTATATATCAACCTGATATTCTAAGGCAATCGCGTTCGGACGCCTAGTATTGATTCTTTCCCACCCGGGCGCAGGTATGGTATTTTGAGGTTCTAGATGATTCAATTTGAATTAAATCCAAACTCATTTTTTCCCTGAGAAATATAGGGTACTATAATGTCAGTGGAATGCATGGTTGACTTTCCATATCTTTTTTATCTTGCCTGACTTCCGGATTAATACCCTTTTAGCTGATTTCCAATTTTCGCAACAACTCCGGACGATTTAGGGTAGGTTCTCCCTCATAATTTGGTTATATTAGATATAATAATCAAATCGAAGTTTAGTTTCTTAATATATAGTTCTAATAATCTAACTACAGGAGAGATAATATGAAGATTAAGAAAGAAGCTATACCCGTAATCAACGAAGACGGCGGAAACATCATGCGTGTACTCAACGGCTTTGGCGAATTCGTGGTCAGCTACCACGAGTTCAAGAAGGGAACGGATTTTACGCCGGTGTTGAAGGGCCTACCTGGCGATATGTGTCCATGCCCACATTATGGATACATATTCGAAGGGGCATTTCGGTTTATCTATGCAGACGGAACAGAAGAAATCTACAAGAGCGGAGATGTCTATTATGCGCCTGCTCCGCACACCGCGATTGTCGATGAAGATACTCTCTTGTTGGACTTTAGTCCGCAGCATGAGCATGACGAGTTGATGGAGCATCTCTCCAAAGTAATGTAGCAGCAGGCAGGCGAGTAGGATTGTATTCGAACAAGTCGCTGGAGGTGACGCTGTTCGCTGACGCTCATAGCGCATCTCAACTCTACGTTAGATCGAATATGTGATGGCTCACAAAATTTCATTCAACCATGTTGGTCCCCACTTTGCCGTTCAGGATGTATCCCGGGCAAAATCTTTCTACCAAACTGTCCTGGGATTCGGGCTGGAGTACATTGACGGTGAAACCCCACAGTATGCGGTTGTTTTCCGCGATGAGGTCTACATCAATTTATCATTGTCAAAGGATCCGGGCTTCAATCCCGGTGGCGGACGTGCTTTTATAGCAGTGAGCGGGGTTGAGCACTTATGGGAGCAGGTACGTTCCGCAGCGGAACAGTCGATCTGTGAATCACTGGAGGACAGGGACTACGGCCACGGTGTGCGCTTCAGAGGGTTCGCCATCCGGGACCTCGATGGGAACATTCTCCGCATAGCCGAGCCCTTGAAGGAATAGAATCGTGAGCGGATCGGTTAACATGCTCTTGAACTTGGTAACCACCTCTGGATACCTCAAGTTACGAGTAAGACATTAGACAGTAAAGGAAAGGTGATGCGATGGATGCCAAAGCCATCCGGGATAAATTTGGTGATGATTTCGTTGTCAACAATCATACCTTCAAAATGGGAATCCACTATCGCTTCACCGCGCATATTGCCGAACGGTTTCGGGGTCGAAATGTTCAGGAAACCTGCACCGGTGCCGGATTCACCACGATTTCCCTGGCACGTGTGGCAGCTCAAGTGATTACCGTGGAAATCAATCCCTTGCATCTGGAGCAAGCCAGAATGAACATTGCGAAGGCCGGCCTTTCCGAAAAGGTAACCTTCATCTCCGGCGACATACTTGACGAAAACCTGCTCAGGGTGTTGCCTTCGGTTGATGCAGCCTTCCTCGATCCGGATTGGGCTGACACTGAGCCTGACCATCAATACCGGTTTATCAATTCCAACACACTTCCGCCAGCAGATGTTTTGCTGGAGAGAATCTTCCATATAACCGAAAATGTTGCCCTGGTTATACCGCCCCGGGCAGAAGTCAATGAATTCAACCAACTACCGGTGCACGAACGTGAAAAGCTATATCTGAATGGAAATCATGAGCTCTATTGCTTGTATTTCGGTGACCTGATCAGGAGGATGGGTGAGACCGAGTTCCGGGTGAACACATAGAAAGCTTCATTTTGCTAATGGTTTGCTGAGTTTCTAAACATGTCAATCTAAAATAAATCAACACTCTTTGACCCAATTTCCAATTTTCGCAACATTTCCGGACGATTTAGATTATGCTTTTTCTGATATCTGCCTTATATTAGAAAAATTCCGTCAAGGAAGTCTAATTACTTAATATGGAATTATATGGAGGCAAGGATAAAATGAAAGGAATAATTCTTATTCTTATGATATTTATGAGTATCCAAATAGTAAAGGTGCAATCTATAACCAAGATTGAAAGCAATGGTTTTAATATAGTTCTCACCGTTTGGAGTGGTGGAGAAAATCCATCAGCCACAGTACTAGCTGTCCCTGGCTGGGGTGGGGGCCCCTCTGATGTGCTCGGAATCGGAAAAGCGTTGTCATCTGAGGGTATAACGGTTGTTGTTCTTACTCCCCGGGGCTGGCACGACAGCGAGGGAATTGCCTCATTTGCCAACGCACTTGATGACATAGAGACAGCCCTGGCATGGATTAAGAACTCGAAACGATCAGACATAAATACAACAGACATCATATTGGGTGGTCATAGTTGGGGCGGAGGAATGAGCCTTGCATACGCAGCCGGAGATACCTCAGTAAACCGCATATTTTCCGTTGCCGGTACTGATCATGGTATCCTTATCCGAAAGTATCTGGCTAATAAAGAATATGCTGAAATGCTCAATAGTATTTTGGCGTCAACCTCAGCGCCAGATGGTCCAATTCGTTTTGATGTGGAAAATTCTCTTTCCGAACTTAAAGAAAACCAAAAAATCTATGGATTAATAGAGAATGCAAAAAACCTGGCTGACCGGTCAATAATTATTTTTGGCGGTTGGGAAGATAAGCGTACCACGATCGATGATTTTCTTCTGCCACTTTATCGGGCGCTTGAAGCAGCAGGTGCAAAGGACGTAACATTTAAAACCTACCACGATAATCACGGATTTGGAACTGTCCGGGAACAACTACACTCGGACCTTTTAATGTGGATTAAAAGATAGAATAACCTTCAAATAAATACGGCATCAAGCTGGCCCCGGAAAACGGGAAGCTTATGCCTAACTGTTATGCTGGTAAATAACTTTAGCTGATTTCGCTAGCTGACTCGTATATCGTAAAAGGAGGAAAAAATGAGTAAAAAGTTTAGTAAGCCGTCATCGAAGCTCAAGCTTGTGGGGGCTATAAATATGACTGCACTAATCATAGCTTTAATTGTTTTCACAACCAGTTTTTCCGGTATGGCAGTAGCGCAGACCGACGAAGATTCCGCAGCGGTACGCAGACAATTTGAAGCGTATGAGCGCACATTTAACACCCACGATCCTGTAGCGCTTTCAAAGTTTTTCACGGAAGATGCGGATTTCGTGATGGGCAACCTGCCCGAAATAAACGGGAGGCAGGCCATCGAGAACTGGTGGCGGGATTACTGGCGGAGTAAATTTAATAAGCAAGAACCGGCGCGAAGGGGGACATTCAATTTACATTCTTTAAGATTCTTATCAGCCGATGTTGCGTTAGCCAACATCGAATCAACAACCGGAGGCCGGGACTCTCTGGGAGCTGAGCTTCAGACCAGAAAAGCACGCGGTACCTGGCTGTTGCATCGCCAAAACGGCAACTGGCTCATTTCGGCCATACGCGGAATGCCGACAGAGAAGGACAGCATTATCCTGGGAGCTTCAATTGAGACTGCAGAGTCCCTGCGGCCTCAAATACGCGCATTTGTTGATGCATACCAGGATGCATGGAATAGTCATGACCCAACTGTGGTTACTGCCTTTTATCGGAATGATGCGGATATCATTGTGCGCAACAGTCCCCTGATACAAGGTAAACAGGCGATTGAAGATTGGTGGCGTGCTTACTTTTCTAAACCGAGGCCCTACAAAGCGCTATTAATCATCGATGAAATACGAACAATAAGCAATAATGTCGTCCAGATAAACGTTATCGGTACAGGTGCCGTCCGGGAGACAGGGGATGATCTGCAGCCCCTCCGTCAAGCCAGAGCGATGTGGGTTCTTGTGCGGGAGTCTGGCGATTGGCTCATTGCCGCACTACGCATACTGCCCAGTGAGGACGATCGTCTTATCCGGAGAGGTGGTCATTGAAGTTGATGCCTGGCAATGTAGGGGCAAGAGGTCGAATAACACCGATCCCATCTGACTGTTTTCTGCAAGATCTACATTAGGTTTGGGGGAAGCCTATAAAATTCAATTGGAATTAAATTCTACCATATTTCCTTATAGAAAGATTGTGCATTAATCTACATTCAATGATTGGCTGACTCCCTATATCCTCTGCATAATATCCGGTTACTTGATAAATTATCCTAAAGCAGACTTCCCGGTCGGGAAACATTTCAAACCAATGTAAGGTATAGCTTAATTGTTAAAGTCGTGATATTAGAAATATTGAATAAAGGAAATCAAATTTCTTAATATCTGTTTAGACGCACTCAGAAGTATTATTATGAATACCACACTTTATATTCGGAGTATCTATAAATGAATGGAATGAGCAATAAAAAGGGGTTGTCACCCGAACAACGCGAAGAACTACTTAGCCTATTGAAAACCCGCTTTGAGAAAAACATGAACCGCCATAAAGGGATCGAATGGGCTAAAGTACAATCCCGCATTCGCGGGATGGACCCCACCAAAACGGGTGAAAAACTGTGGTCACTCAATGAGATGGAAAGAACCGGCGGCGAACCGGATGTTGTGGGTCATGATAAAAATACGGGCGAATACATTTTTTATGATTGTTCGGCGGAAAGTCCTAAGGGCCGGAGAAGTCTGTGTTACGACCGTGAGGCGCTGGAGTCCAGGAAAGAACATAAACCGCAAAATAGCGCTCTTCAAATGGCTGCTGCCATGGGTATTGAGCTTTTAACCGAAGAACAATACCGGGAGCTGCAGAAACTTGGAAACTTCGATTTGAAGACATCAAGCTGGGTGAAAACACCAGCTGCTATCAGAAAACTGGGCGGTGCTCTCTTTTGTGATCGCCGCTACGACACCGTTTTTGTTTATCACAACGGAGCAGAATCCTACTATGCCGGCCGGGGTTTCCGCGGTTCACTAAAAGTATGAATTTACACAAATAGTGGTTGATAATAATTGCAATGAATCCTAAGATTGATAAATATTTAAGCTAAGCCATCCTGCCTGCCGACATGGCAGGAAATTGGCATAAAGACATTTATTAAATGAAAGGAGAACCGATTTTGGCAACAGTATTATTTGTGCGGGTTAAATCCGATCTCGACTGGGCTGAGCTGGAACGCCGAATGATTGAACGTCAACCTCATTTTCGTGAGATACCTGGGCTGGTACAGAAAATCTACGGACGAGACGAATCGACCGGTGACGTCTGTGGTATCTACTTCTTTGAGGATCAAAATGCTCTCTCTGCTTTTCGCGAAACCGAATTGTCGAAAACGATTCTTGCTGCTTACGAAGCAAAAGATGTTAGACGGGAAGTTTATGAGGTAATCACCCCATTATATCCAGATCGCGGACCGATTACGGATTAAATTCCCGAATTGATTCACGCCAAATAATACGTTCCTGGGGCGAACCTGGCTAGCACAGACCATTTTGCGGACTTTTTATGTTTTTATCAATTTCACAGTTTGCAAAAGAAGGGATTTTAAATCTATGAAAGTAATTTCCTCAATTGTCTTTAGTTTCATCTTTTTAATTCAATATCAATTTGCATTTCCTAATAATTTATCACCGGTTTCAAAGGGAGTAACTTTCCGGAATGGGAATATTACGCTTTCGGGAACTTTACTACTACCAGAGGGCAAGGGACCTTTCCCGGCGATAGTATTTGTGCACGGTTCTGGCCCCGAGACACGTGGCAACAGTTTATACAGTGCTAAATGGCTGAGATCTATAGGGTATGCAGCTCTTATTTATGATAAAAGAGGAACAGGAAAATCCGGGGGGAAAAAAGCCGAAATAACTTATTTTAGTTTTGAAGATTTAGCAAATGATGTGATTGCCGCAGTAAATTTTTTAAGCAATCAGGAAATTATCGACAAGACAAAAATTGGTCTACATGCCTCCAGTCAGGGTGGGTGGGTAGCCCCGCTTGCGGCGGTAAAGTCAAATTTGATTCGTTTTATGATCATAAGATCAGCCTCTGTGGTCACCGTCAGTGAAGACAGAATTTTTGAGAGAGGGGAGCGTTTAAGAGGTGAAGGTTTTACCGAGCAAGAGATAAAAGAATCAAGCGAAATGCAGTTATTAGAAGGGAAACAAACTACTTCATCTGATTCCGGCAGGTTCTGGCAGCTTCTTGAAAAGAACAAATATAGAAAATGGTTTAAAAGTGCTTACGGTGAAGATGTAGATAGGGATGAAATCAAGAAATATAGAAAATGGTATGCGACAGTAGCTGATTTTGATCCTGTTTCATATCTCCAGCAGATCGATATTCCTATCGTATGGATATTCGGGGATGCAAAAATAGATAAATTCGGTCCGATAGAAAAAAGTATCGAAAACCTGCAAAGACTAAAAAATGAAGGTAAAGATTATCTGATTCTGCAATATGATGGCGAAGGGCATAATATTAATGAGGCAAAATACGAAAGAGCTTTATTTGATTGGTTAAGAGATATTAACCAATACAATTCAAACGAGTTTAAAAAGCATGAAGATACCTATAAATGATTTTCTTAACCTTTTAAGTATGATCTCTTTTACCTGATGAATAAAGTACACTTTAATATCAGTCGAAAGAATGACTCACTCTCATACTCTTTTTAATCTTAACTAAATTCCAACTCAATAATACCTAAACCATTTTCCAATTTCCGCAACAATTCCCAACGGATTAGGTTATGGTTTCCTTTATATTTGCCTTATATTAGAACAATTTCAACGAGGAGGTCAAACGACTTAATATAGAGTTAGGAGCTAATCAATTCTTTAGAGAAATATAAAGGAAAGAAATGAAATCACCAGCTAACAAGGATTCTGTAATACCCCGATACATTGAGGGACCGATATTACTTGAGAGAGCTCTTACAGGCTTGAAAGAGGCTGATCTAAACAATGCTCCCTCTAAAGGCAAGTGGACCATCCGGCAAATTGTGCACCACATTGTAGACGGAGATGATATTTGGAAAACATGCATTAAACAAGCTATTGGCAACGATCAAAGCGAATTCTCACTGGATTGGTATCGTGCATTATCGCAAGACACCTGGGCTGACCGTTGGGCATATGACCAACGACCGATTGAGGCATCTCTTGCTCTACTCAAAGCAATTAGAGATCATGTAGTCCAACTTCTTGATTATGTGCCGGACGGATGGAACCGGGCCGTGGGATTTCGTGAACCAAATAGTAAAATAGAGATGGTGCCGGTAGGCTTTGTCATTGAGATGCAGGCTGACCATGTTGCTCATCATGTAAATCAAATAGAAGCAATTTTAAAATAAATTATGGTTCCTAACTCGGCCATCAAGCTGACCCTACGAGAGGGGCAACTTATGCCGAGTCCGTTAGGTGGTAAAAGAGAATAAATTTTAGGGGGCAAAGTCATGTTTTCTTTTTCAACCGAGGAATTTTTATTGGTATTAGAGAATTATAATCTTGCGATCTGGCCGATTCAAATTATTGCTTACGTTTTAATTGCTTTAATATTGTTCTATTTGTTTAAGCAGACCAAATATTCTACAAAAATTGTACTATCGGTATTATCATTGTTATGGTTATTTAATGGAATTGTATTCAGTTTAATATATTGGTCCCCCTCTCATTTCTTCGGCTATACCTTTGGAGTATTATGTGTCATTCAAGGACTGCTATTACTTTATAGTATAAAGCGTTCTGATATCACTATAGGTTCCCCTGATAAAATCTATACATTGATCGGACTCTTGTTTGTTTTTTATGCGATAATTGGATATCAACTATTTGGATATCTCCTGGGTAATATCTATCCAAAGTTTTTTCCTGCCGGTTTGGTTCCATGTCCAACAGCGATATTTACATTTGGGGTATTCTTGATAATTAACAATAAAATTCCACTTCAATATTATATTATTCCGGTTGTAATTGCATCAGGCGGATTTCTGGCAGCCAGTAACGGCATCTATGAAGATATAGGTTTGATTGTGGCAGGAATATTTGGCACTATATTGATAATAAGAAGAGGATCTCAAGTAAAATTAAGAGCAAAACGTACCACCTGATTCAGGCATCAAGCTGAGCTGGAAGAGTCTGGGCATGTGGATGATTTGTTTTACAAAAGCAAATTGAGCTTAACCTAAACATTAATCAAACCGGCAGCTAATACTAAAGCCGTTATTTGCATAAGAAAATCAAAGTCACTCAGAAAAGAATGGCATCTACAGATTTCTTGTTGGCTGAACAATCAAAAGGTATTTCCGGATATCTATATTATGCAGGATATCGATACTGGACCGCTTCAATTCTGCCGGCATTGGTTGGGACAACCTTACCATTCTGGCTCCATCCTTCAGGTTTTTCATTCAAATGGATTGCGGCAGTTGAATTTCTGATCGCTACTGTTTTTTTTCATTTAGGATTCTCTTTCTTGCTGGTCTGGATTCAGGATAAGACTACACCTTCCTGGCCTAAATCCCGGCTTCTAAAGTATGCTGGTATTTGCATTATTATATTATGTTTTCTGGGTTTGCATCTAAACAGCAATTTGATTCTGCGGTCAGGTGTTCCAAACTATATTTTTATTGTATATGGACTAACGACCTTATTTGTGGGGGTGATCTATGTGCTGCCGCCGTTCAATTTTTACCGGCGAGTTGGAGGGGAAGTTATCATTGCCGAAGGCTTGGGTATGATTCCCGTGCTTGGGGCATATCTTGTTCAGGTTGGTGATCTTACCCGCACAGTGTATCTGGCATCGCTACCTTTGGTGGTGGCAACAGGCTTATGGGTTTGGCTGGATGAATTAGCCAGCAGAATTAATGATGAGAAAATTGGGCGGAAAACATTGGTTATTGATTTTGGTTCACGTTTCTCCGGTCGTTATGGGGTCAGTATGCTCTCATATATCTTTATTTTGACCATACTATTATCTGTATTCTCCGGTGCGGTAAACCCGACGGCACTGATTACGCTGTTATTAATCGGATTCTTATGGAAAGTTGTGACTGTATCCTGGAAAGAATACGCAATACCCGCACGTATGGTTGTAATGGGTAAAATAGTATGTATTCTCCATTTGGTAACCGGACTTATCCTCGTGCTGTCATCAGTGGTAACAATATTCATAGGTAAGAGGTAAAAATTAAGCTGAGCAAGTATAGCAATTGGTTTAACATTACCACTGCGACTATGGGTGTTTTTTAGTTCAGTGTCTGATTAAAGGTATTTGGTTAATCAATGTTAGTAGTCCACAATCCTAATGCAGATTAGCCAAAGGATTTGGTATGAATAGTAAGGGCTAAAAATATGACCTTAGCAATTTTATTTAAATTGAGTATGCCATTTTCAGTAATTGGAATTGCCTTTATATTATTGGGCATAATCATGGATGATTCAGTTCAATTATATTTTGGATTTGTATGGATCGTAATCGCCACAATAGCAATCATCTATAGAAATAAAAAAGGGAAATCTACAAAATGAACAAAACTAAAAAATATTGGACAGTCACAACTATTATTGCTTTAGTAATGGTTGGATTAATGAATACGGTTTTATTAAGGCCTGAAGATGTTGGAACATGGAAAAATTATGTAGGCTACGCTTTTTTAATACTTGCTGTTCTTAATATAATCTATTTATTCCGTCAATTTAAAATGGAGAAAAGATGAATAGAAATCGATTAATCATTTTACTTTATGTATTAAGTGGTGTTTCCTTTTTAATAGCAATTTATCAATTTGTAGATGGTAGACCTTTTGACGGAGTTTTAAGTTTAATTTTTACTGTGTGTTTTCTAATTGGTGGCTTATATAACCGACGCAAATTATAAAATGATGCAAAAATATAATTTAAATTAAATTTATGTCATTTACAGAAGAAATGCTGAAATTCTAAATACTTAAATTTGAATTAAATCCCACCTTATTTCCTTAGATAAATAAAGTGTACTAATCTACATTTAATTCCTGGCTGACCTTGCATTTCCATTTAGTTATTATTTCCAGATCAAAAAGCTTTAAACACTATTCAATTTTTGTAACTATTCCGTCCGATTTAAGGTATGGTTTACCTGATAAATTCTTTATATTTGAAATATTGATAAAAGGAAATCTAGTTACTTAATGTATTGTTAAACTGAATAGAATTGAGGATAGAAATGATACAACAGCTGAAATGTATTAGGAGTTTTATCCTTTTACTCACTGTTATGATTATCCCCATGTTTGGTGGAGATGTGTTTGGTCAAGAGACTGAGATCGAAAAAGCCGAGCCACTCGAAATTGTAAGTATATATGCTGATGCCAACGGGCAGTCACATTTTGGCCAGACCAAAATGACTTTCACTTTGGTAGATTACGCTCCACCAGCACCACCAATCTCTGTATCAGATATTCAAGCAACTGATGGTGTACAATTTATATCGAGCCCAGTAGGTTGGTATGGTGATTGGCATCCGGCTCCAAAAAGGCAACTTATGTTTTGTCTCACTGGTGAGTTGGAGGTCACGGTGTCAGATGGAGAGACACGTCGCTTTGGTTCAGGTAGCCCTATTCTGGTGGAAGATACTTTTGGAAAAGGTCACATCTCTAGAGTGGTTGGCAGTGAGCGCTGTTTTATGGCAGCGATATCAATGAAGAAGTTGAAAGAATGAATTCGTTTATTAAGCCTCCTAAGTTGACTGTCCCGACCGTTAGCAGCAACTGACAATATTTTGGGAGAATGTAAATGAAGACGTATCAATTATGGCCTAAAATTAAACCATTTGAAGAAGATTTCTTACAGGTTAGTGAAATTCATAAAATCAGATATGCACTTTATGGGAATCCAACAGGTAAACCTGTTTTTTTCCTCCACGGTGGGCCTGGAGGAGGATCTGATGATGAAGATGCCAGATGGTTCGATCCCAAAAAATATTTAATCGTCACACATGACCAACGAGGTAGTGGGAAAAGTATACCGTTAGCTGAAATAAAAGATAATACGCCCAGAGACCTTGTATCGGATATTGAAAGAATTCGCAAACTTTTAAAATTACATCAACCAATCTCAATTTTTGCTGGTTCTTGGGGTTCAACCTTGGCACTTCTCTACGCAGAAGCTTTTCCACAAAATGTATCACAAATGATATTGAGAGGAATTTTTACTTGTACCTGGGAATCTCAGGATTATTTTTATTCGGCCAGAGGTGCGGCTCTTTATTCGCCAAAGGCTTGGGATGGATTTATAAAGCAAATCCCCAATGGCCCGGAAAGAATTCAAGAGAAAATACACCGACTGATAGAAGAATCGGACTTGAAAGGTAAAAAAAGATGGTGTCAAATACTTGCAGAATATGAGTACAGTTTTTTCAACTTAACAGATGAGGAATTGACTAAAGCTATTAATAATTTTGAATCATATTATCCGGAAATGAGACTAAACATTTATTATCAGGCAAATCGATTTTTTCTTGAAGATAGACAGATTATCGATAATGTCCATAGAATAAAAGATATTGATATTGCATTAATTAATGGGACACGGGACATAATTTGTCCGCCGTATTTTGCCTGGGAATTACACCAGTATTTAAATAATTCAGAATTGATATTGATTAACAATGGTGGACATTTATCGAGTGAAACGAATATAATGCAGGCATTACTTGAAGCAGTAAAAAGATGGGGCTGATTCCCCTAGACCAAACATGCACAACCATTATCTATTTTAATCGCTCAAAGGAAATTATATATCTTTAAAAATTGTCATACTATGCAGACTATATAGCAAGATTTTGAAAGACCCAATTTGAATTAATCCTCAATTCTTTTTCCCGATAAATAAAGTGTCGTGTAAATTCAGTTGCCTCAAAAATCAGCTTCGCATTTCTCTTGTATTTCTAATTTGATATTCAGATCAATACTATAACTTATTTGCAATTTCCGCCACAATTCTGTCCGATTTTGGGTAGAGATTACCTGATAAATTTCTTATATTACAGCATTGATGAGAGGCAATTCTAATAATACATTTTAACTCAGGAGGCACTGTATTGAGCAACCACATCGCCGATCTTTCCCTGGGCCGGACAGCCAGAATGGCGGGATTCGGATATCTGATTATCTTTCTCAGCGGGATCTTCGCTAACTTTTTTGTACTTCAGAATCTGATTGTACCGGGAGATGCAACTGCCACCGCCCTTAATATTTTGGCTGCGCAGGGATTGTTCCGTATTGGGATACTCAGCTTTGTCATCATGGTTATTTTTGATCTGTTGCTGGCCTGGTTACTATATTTCCTGCTGAAACCGGTCAACCGGGATATCTCACTGTTTGCAGGTTGGTTCAGATTGGTGAACGCCACTATTTTTAGTATCGCCCTCTATCATCTTTTTGGCGTTTTGCAACTGGTGAGCAAGGCGGATTACCTGACCGCTTTTACTGCCAGTCAGTTACACGCCCAGGTGATGTTATCTCTTGCTGCTTTTAACCATACCTGGCTCATCGGACTGCTCTTTTTTGGCTTTCACCTCCTTCTGCTAGGTTACCTGATTTTCAAATCCAGCTACATCCCAAAAATTCTGGGAGTTTTGCTTATCATTGCCGCCTTTGGCTATCTGATAGACAGTTTTGCCAATTTTCTTCTATCAAGCTACACTGATTACCAGACAATCTTTATGCTTATCGTGGTCGTCCCCGGAATTATCGGAGAATTGTCCTTCACCATCTGGCTGATCTGGAAAGGCAGGAAGATAGTCGAGATAGATTCCAGAAATTGATACTCTCCTTCTCTACATAAAACACCCGGAAGAGTTAAATGAAACAATCTGCAGAATTTTAAATTTCTATTCATCTTAAAACGAAGGTAATACACATGAAAGCAGCTATATATATCAAATATGGACCGCCAGAGGTCATTCAGATCAAAGAGGTAGAGAAACCCATCCCAAAGGATAATGAAGTTCTGATAAAAGTGTATGCCACCACGGTAAGCACAGTTGATTCGATCTTTCGAAAAGGAAAGAATTTTTTTGCCCGAATGGCTACCGGCATCCTGAGGCCCAAATCAAATATTCTGGGTACTGAATTTGCCGGTGAAGTCGAATCGGCGGGTAAAGATATACAGCAATTTACGCCTGGAGATAAGGTTTTCGGAGACAGCAGCATTACCAGCAGCACTCACGCAGAATATCTTTGCCTTCGGGGAGATGAACCCCTGGCAATTGTACCTGACGCAATGTCGTATGCTCAAGCTGCCTCTGTCCCTTATGCCGCCTTAACTGCATTACCTTTCTTGAGGGATAATGGGAAAATTAAAAGCGGTCAAAAGGTGCTTATTCTGGGTGCATCGGGATCGGTAGGCACTTTTGCCGTTCAGCTGGCCAAATATTATGGGGCGGAAGTGACCGGGGTGTGTAGTACCGCCAATGTCGAACTGGTAAAATCGATTGGAGCTGATCAGGTCATCGATTACACCAAACAGGATTTTACCCAAAGTGGTGAGACCTATGACATTATTTTTGATACGGTTGGCAAGTCTTCGTTTTCCCGTTGCAAAAGCTCACTGAAGAAGCCAGGAATATACCTTACCACATTTATCGGATTCGGTATTCTTTTTAAGATGCTGTTCACTTCCAAATCAAAGAAAAAGGCGATTATCGCATTTACCGGTTTGAGGCCCGCAGCCGAAAGAGCCGCCGACCTGCATTTTATCAGAGAGATTATTGAAGCCGGAAAGTTAAAACCGGTGATAGACCGGCAATATCCCCTGGAACAAATCACCGAAGCATACCAATATGTAGATAAGGGACACAAAAAGGGAAGCGTGGTCATTACTATTGTACCGGATGACCAGAGTTAAAGAGATTATCATTTTCCGTAATGTATGCATTTAAACGAAAAGGAGATAGATGTGACAGAAAAAACCACTAAAAAAGAAGATCGGAGCACCTGGGCAATTGGGGGTGGTTTATTGATCGGTATGGGGGTTGGATTTTTCTTTTTGCATCAGAATCCGTTGGCATTTGTCGGTTCGATGTTTGTCGGATTGGGTCTGGGTCTGGTTATTGCGACTTTAGTTTCTAGAATATAAGATCCATAAAAAATACTGAAAAGAGATGGGATGAAAGCTATTACATACAACAAGTACGGTCCACCGGATGTTCTTCAACTCTGGGAGGTGGAAAACCCTGCCCACGGGGATAATGATTTATTAATAAGAGTTCATGCACACACGGTAAAATCCAGGGGACGTCAGGATTCACAGCTTGACTATTCTACCTGGTTCTGGCTTTCTTAGTTTTTCAAATGGTATGGAATTCTGGAGTCATATTACTTTATCATAGTTTAAGTTACTGGTTTTGGACCATGAATCGAAGAAGAGATGGTCATAAACTTCATTCTGATACCATAAGAATAGGATGCTTCCTTGCCAATTTTGTCACAGGAATGCTAGCTATCATTATTACATGGAACGCAGGTTAATCGGGTAACCGAGGCTTTTAAAAATGGGGGAAAATTTGAAAACAATTATCTTTGCAGTGGCCGGATATAATCTTGCCGAAACCGGAAGACATATTGAGATTGCCAGAGCATGCAAAGGTGAATTCAATATTGTCTTTCTAAGTTATGGCGGAAATTTTGAAAATTTGATTGAAGATGAGGGATTTACATTAAAACGAATGGATCCAAGGTTAAGTGATAAGCAGTTGCATTATGTTAGAAAAGCGCTCAGCGGAGAGACCTTAAATACAGTAGGCTATTTCACCGCCAAAGAAATGCAACCCAGGGTTGAAAATGAGATAAAATTTTTTAAAGAGATAAATCCTGTCTGTGTGCTTACCGGATGGTGTCAAAGCGTCCTGGTTTCCTCAAGAGCCGCTGGAGTACTATTAATCAATGTTCTTCACTCAACCACCGTTACCGAATATTATCAAGCCGGCCTTCAATCCATACCGGACAGAAGAGATTTTCCCTTTCTTCACTGGTTCTTTTCTGAAGATCAAATAAACAGATTCATCAGTAATCTGGTACTTAAATTAAAATTGCCAGCAAAGCCGTTCAACATTTTGGCCAAAAAATACGGTCTCAAAGGATTCAATAATTTTATAGAAGTTTTGGAGGGAGATTATACCCTTCTCGCAGATATCCCTGAATGGGTTGGATTTTCTGAAATTCGTCCTAATCTACATTATATTGGTCCATTACCATTTAGATTGAATAACGAGATTCCAAGAGCGATAAGTGATATTCCCAAAGATGGACCCATTGTTTATTTTGCTATGGGCAGTTCCGGTAAGCCAGGCCTAATTGCAGAGATTATTAAGGGATTTAAGAATAAACCTTATTATGTAATAGCGCCCGTTGAATCCCATATCAAGAATTTGGATATTGAAATTCCGACAAATGTAATAGTCACTGGTTTTTTACCTGCACATAAGGTTAATCCTTTGGCCGATATTTCTGTTATACATGGTGGTCAAAATACGGTAATGAACGCTTGTCTTTCAGGGACTCCGATTGTAGGTGTGGGTATGCATCCAGAGCAACAAGCCAACTTGGATGCTTGTGTAAGAAAAGGTTTTGCCATACGGTTAAATAAAATTAGAGTTACCGCTACGGCTGTGCTTGATGCCATTGAGAAACTGTTAAATGATGCAAAAGCTAAAGAGGAAGTCAAAAAATTTCAAATTGAACTTATGAAGTGGGATGGTCCGGAAAATGCTGCAAAATTTCTTCATGACAAATTTGGAAGAGAAAAATAGTGAGAATTGAGACTATTAGCCTAAAACCCCATATTCTTACCCGGATTTGGTGCAAGCAACGCAAATGCTCCATTTTCCACATGTCTGTTATGAATTTGAGTAAAGTCAATATATTTTAAAGGAGACAAATGAAAGCAATTGTATACAGCAAATACGGCCCACCGGATGTTCTTCAACTCCGGGAGGTGGAAAAACCTGTTCCAAGAGATAATGAAATACTGGTAAAAGTTCATGCTGCAAGCGTTAATCCAGCTGACTGGCATACAATGAGAGGCAAACCGTTATTGACCCGTTTAACTTCAGGGCTGTTCAAACCAAAAAACCAGATACTTGGAATAGACATCGCCAGTGAAGTTGAAACCGTAGGCAAAAACGTTACCGAATTTAAACCGGGGGATGCTGTATTCGGGGACTGCGGCTGGGGTGGAGCTTTTGCCGAGTATGTCTGTGTCAAAGAAGAGCGCATCGTGCTGAAACCGGAGAATGTTACTTTTGACGAAGCGGCTTCTGTCTCTGTGGCTGCGATAACCGCCCTACAGTCGCTGCGCGATCATGGTAAAGTTCAGCCCGGACAAAAGGTTTTGATAAATGGTGCCTCCGGTGGAGTGGGTACCTTTGCTGTACAAATGGCCAAATACTTTGGGGCAGAGGTGACCGGTGTATGCAGTACCAGAAATCTGGATCTGGTTCGTTCGCTTGGGGCACACCAGGTGATAGATTATACCACGGAAGATTTCACCCGAACTGGACAAGGGTATGATCTAATCATTGATAATGTGGCAAATCATTCGGTCTCCGATTTGAAGCGTGCTTTAAATCCCGGGGGAAATTGCGTGATTGTCGGATATTCCTCCCTCTATTATCTGTTTCAGCATATGTTCCTGGGACCAATGTTCTCAATGGTCGGCAATAAAAAGGTGGGTTCTATGGGGATTGCCAATCCCAAACAGAAGGATATGTTATATCTGAAGGAGCTTTTAGAATCCGGCAAAATAAAGCCTGTGATTGATAAGCGATATCCCTTAAGCGTAGCTGCTGAAGCGATCCGCTATCTTGAAGCAGGACACGCCCGGGGGAAAGTGGTTTTAATTGTTAGTTGAGAAGACCAAACTTTATCCCAATAACCATGTAGCTTTTATTGTTTTAATTCCTGCTAATATTTAAACCTTCGGGTATTTCTCCCAGATAGATCATTATCCTTGACTGGACTTGTACAAAAATTATATCATTTTGGAGATATAGAAGAAGATTACTAAAATATTTGGGTAGCTTTATATTTGGCGTGTTTTTCTTTTTTTACTGAATGAGAAATCAGATAAGGAATTGATCATGTCCAAAGTTAAGGATTTCCTCAAATCACCTCACATTCAAATTGCCCTGGTTACCGGTATCTGTATTATTGTACTGGCCTATTTCTCTAAAAAAATTCTTCCCAAGCCAATCGGTTACCTGCCTACCGCTATCCCGCCATTTTTAATGGCAATCTATGAGGGTTTTATGGGTCGCCATAAGAACAAAAAGATAATGACTACCTGGTATTGGGTTGTAGCCATAATTTTTGCCACCGCTGTGATTATTCTGGTGCACTGGCAATGAATTAGGATTTGGTCAGAAATTTCTTATATTATAAAAACTGATCATAATGAATTGTTTTAGTGGAAAAAAAATTAAGATTAAAATAGATGCCCCAGGTTAGTTCCATTGATAAAGCATTACAGGCTTTCCAGAATAAATCATGGAAAGAAGCTTATGCTTTGCTCTCTGCAGATGAGAACCAAACTTCTCTAAAACCTGAACATCTCGAAAAGCATGCGATTGCTGCCTATCTGATCGGTAAGGACAAAGAAAGCACGGATAGCTGGACCAAAGCACACCAGGAATTTCTGAATCAGAATAACAAAAAACAGGCTGCCCGATGCGCTTTCTGGCTGGGAATGCAATTATTAAACAAAGGGGAT
>CAYVKM010000018.1:0-52260 GCA_964452045.1 uncultured Calditrichaceae bacterium | reverse complement strand
TATTCCTTTGGCTCAAATATCAGTGATGGGCCATTTCCGCCGACCCACCGTTTTTCAATCTCGTTTGATCTGGGAAAATCACGCTCGGAATTATTTATGATCGCTGAGAAGGAAAGAACGGAACGGGAGAAGGAACTGGTGGCCCGGACCAAAGACGAGGAACGAAGAAATTTGATCAGTACCAGCATGGAAAAAGGCAAGGACTATTTGAACGAGAAACGTTACTTTGACGCCTACGCCGAGTTCCAGCAGGTGGTCTCGGCAGATCCTTTCAATAATCAGGCGAATGCCCTAATGGATAGCGTAAATACTTTGATTCAGCAGGAATTTGATAAACGGCAGGAGGAGGCCATTTCCTCTGCTATTGATGCCGAAATTGCCGCTGAGAATAGAAAATTTGTTCAGCTCCATTTTGACAAGGGAAATCTGTTCCTCCAGAAGAAACAGTATACTGATGCTCTGGTGGAATTTAATATCGCCCTTGAGCGAACACCGAATGATCCGATAATAAAGGAGGCGATTGCCACGACCGAAAGAAGAATGCAGGCAGACGTGCGTGATCTGGTTGCCAAAGGGCGTGAGCAATTCCAGAATGGAAATTACTCAGACGCCTTGCAGATATTAAGCGAAGCACTGGTACTGGCGCCGGAAGATCCGCAACTAAAAGAGGAAATTAATACCCTTGCAAACCGGATTAAAATTCAGCAATATATTCAGCAGGCGTTGCAGTATTTCGATCTGGGACAGTATCAGGATGCCCTATCACTGTTTGAGGAAGCCCTGAAGATGGATCCGACCAACACACGTCTGCGACAATATGTGGAACGGTCAAAACGTGGCATGGGTGTAGCCGAGCAAGCTCTGGATCAGGAATCCGAAAGGCGCTATATTGAGGGTGTGGACCTCTTCCTGGGTGGTAAATACGAAGATGCTTTAAAGATTTGGAAAGATCTGGAACAAAAATATCCGTATAGCAAGAAAATCCAGGATGCCATTCGCAGTGCGGAGGAACGATTGAAAAGGACTCGGCAGAAGTAAAAAATTTTTGTATATTAGTCCGGCGAAAATGGTCTTTATATAATGTTTAAAAATGTAGTCAAAGAAGAAATAATAATCCCGGCGCAAATGCCCTACCTGCGGCAAATCCGGGATTTTATTGAACAGATCGGCAAGCGCTTCAATTTTAACCAGAAAATTATCAATTCCTTTAAACTGGTTGTCGATGAGGCCTGTACGAATATTATCCGGCATGGCTATCGGGATATTAAAAACGGGGAGATTACCGTCCGGGCTATTGTCCGCCGGTTAAGTTTGACCATTGTTATCGTCGATAACGGAAAAAGTTTTGATCCCCGGCAGGTGCAGAATCCCGATCTGGATAAATATGTCTCCATCGGTAAAAAAGGTGGTTTGGGCATCTTTATGATGCGCAAACTGATGGATGACATTAAGTATAATGTCACCAGCCGTGGAAATGAATTGCGTCTGACCAAGACCCGTGAAAGAGTAGAACGGGCACGACCCATGATGGTGTGGGAAACATTTACCCTGCGGGCCAAATTTTCTCTGATTACCTCAATTATTTTAACTCTTGTGGTTATAGTTTCATTTATCATATTCAATTCCCGGATCCGGGAAAATAATACCAGTCAGATTTTTTCCAATGCGACTTCAGCCAGCGCAAATCTTGCCAAAATATCCTGGGAACCCTTGAATGAAGCGAAGGATATCACCCTGTTTGAGAATGCCAAATCGATTCGTGAGAGCGGCCCAAAAATGTTCTCCATGGTTTTAATCACAGATAACCAGTCTCGTCCTCTGGCCACTTTTCCGGTTAAACGGGAGCTTTTGGGAACACCCCTGGAGGTGAATAAAAACAATTTTATGGATTCACTGGGAACAGTGGCGTTGCATCAATACGATTTTGGCAAGGACAGCATCATATATGCCTTTATCACCCCCATTACCTTGCAGGGTAGTAATACCCCGCCGCTGGGTTATGCCCAGGTGTGGGTGAGGAAAACCTATTTAGAACATAAAATATATATTTCCAGAATCAATTTAATTGTTGTTCTCTTTGTGATCCTGATTTTTGGTTATGCCGGTTCTTTTGTCCTGATTACCCTGATCATGGATCCCTTTCATAAACTGGCAAACTGGGTCAGGCAGGTGGGCCATGGTACTGTGGACGAGGACGAACTGGATATCGATGCCAGCGACGAGCTGGGAGAAATTGCCCAGGCCTTTAACGAAATGACCTCCAAATTTCGCGAAGCTCAGACGAATTTAATGGAACAGCAGCGGATCCAGCGGGAATTACAGGTTGCCCAGGAAATTCAGCAGATGCTATTGCCAAGTGATTTTCCGGACGTAGTGGGTTATGATATTACTTCTTATTATCAGGCCGCTAAAGAAGTGGGTGGGGATTTGTGGGATTTTGTGGAAGTGGATGACCATACCATTGGTGTCTGCGTAGCGGATGTTTCTGGTAAAGGTGTTCCGGGTTCTATGGTCATGACCATGATCCGAACCGCCCTTAGACTGGAATCCCGGGGTAATAAAAATCCGGCAGAAGTCTTGAGCAAAGTGAATGAGTTCGTCACCGATGATATCCGCAAAGGGATGTTTGTAACCGCATATTACATTATTCTGGATTCCCGGGAGCGAATGATTTCTTTTGCCAGCGCAGGGCATAATCCCATGATCCTGTTTCGCGGTAAATCCAAGGAAACATTTTATCTGAACCCACCTGGTTTTCCGGTGGGAATTACCCTGCCGGATATCAATCTGTTCAGTAATACCATTAAAGCGGATCGGATTCGATTGCACCCCGATGATATACTTGTTATCTATACCGATGGAATTACCGAAGCGATGAATCACAAACGTGAATTATACGGAGACGAAAGATTTCTTGCCGCCATCCGAAAATATGGCGATTTGGATGTGGTGGAGTTTGTAAACAAGGTAAAAGAGGATATTTTAAACTTTACCGGTGGCTTCGAACAAAATGATGATATCACCCTGGTGGCTGTTAAGGAAAATATGGAAGCCGTAGACGTAAAGATGGACATGTTCAGAGATCTATTTGAACTGGCCGGTCAGGATGATATGACCATTGCCCAGGCCTGTAAAGAAATGGACGTATCACCCTCCACCTACTACAAGTATAAAAAGATCTACGACGACGGCGGATTGGAGTATCTCCGGGAAATGCTGCATGGATATACCAATATTGGCCTCAGACATCTCAGCATCGAAGTAAAAACCAAACTTTACGATATTATTCGGGAACATTCGGACTACGGTCCCAAAAGAATCAGTGATATGCTGAATAGCGCTAAATATGGTAATTTGGAAGTTCCGGCACGGTTGATTTATGAGGAGCTGAAGAGAGCAAAATTAAACCGCAGGAAACAGCGTGAAAGATTTGTCCAGCGGGGTGGTAAGCGTCGTCTCAAACCGCCGGGAACACCTTTGTTAACGCTGGACGGAGAAGTGATGGTCGGATTCCGCTCGGAAGATCAGGAAAGTGTGCCCAATATTTTCACGGTTAAAGCCCCGGTTTCCAGCACCTCTGCCAAGGAGAAAATTTTAACGGTTCGGGGGAACCGGAACAGTAAATCTTCCAATAATAATGAGGATAAGGGAAAGGTGGAAGAGGCCGAGGAGATGCCGGATGGAAATGATGAAAGAAATTCTTTAGATAACAATGTTGCCGTCGATAATAGAAATCTGACCGAGGAAATTGAGAAAAAAGAAAGAGAAGTTGATTAATAAAATGTGTATTAATAAATTGATTTTAATGTATAATTGCCACGACTAAAAGCCCGGGGGGTTTAATGGAAGGCATTCAGGTTTCGACGGAGGTTCGAGGAAATCATAATCAAGTTTCCGTGATCAAGGTTGGAGGTTTCATAGATACCACTACCTCTTCAGAAGTTGAAAGAGCCTTAACGAGTTTATTAAAGCAGAATCGTTATAGTATTGTCATTGATTTGGGAAATGTGGACTATATTAGTTCTGCAGGCTGGGGTATTTTTATCAGCGAGATTAAATCTATCCGGGAACACAACGGGGATCTTAAATTGGTGCGTATGATTCCTGACGTTTATGAGATATTTGAGCTTCTGGAATTTCACCACATTTTAGATGTTTATGACTCTGTTGAAGAAGCGGTGAGGAAATTTGAAGAAACCGCACACCGGGCGGAACCAACTACCGTGGCACAGGAGTTTTCCGAAACCAGGAGTTCCCATGGGGGAATGTCCGGGCAGGAAAGACAGTTTTCGCCTCAAAAACCCGATTTTACAGAGTTACAGGAAGAAACTTTTGAGGAACTTACCGGATCTGAGGACAGTAAAAACGGAGAATCAGGTTTTTCTTTGGAAAAAGCGAGTATTGAGGATAAAATTAAACACATAGTTGCGCAAAGCCCGGATGTAGGAGCATATAGAATCAACAAAGTGTTGAATAGCAGAAGGTATGGATATTCCAAAGTCGGATGGTTTGGTGTCCGATCGATTCTAAATAAACTTGGTTTAAACAGCCGAAAAGCTCGAAGGGAATTTTCGCAACGTTTTACAGAATCTGATTTGTTATAACAGATTTTTGCTTTTGAGGTTTTTAATTTATGGAAGTATTACAAATTTTCTTCGGCGCAATTCTGGTTTTCAGTATCGTTTCCAATTTTTTGAGTATCCCCGGAAATTTTATCGTTTTTCTCAATACGGTCTGGTATAGTATTGCTACCGGGTCGGATCGATTATCATTTTCATTTCTCCTGACGTTATTTATTATCGCTGTTGCTATCGAACTGCTGGAGTACTTAATAATTGCATTTGGTGCACGGCGTTACGGTGCTTCTAAATTGGGCGTCGTAGCAGCAATTTTAGGTGGAATTGGTGGCGGTATCAGCGGATTCTTTTTCAGCCCGGTTATGGGTGCAATCATTGGCGGTTTAATTGGTGTGGTGGTCGGTACTGTGAGTATCGAGATCATCCGAGGCCGAACAATTCGTGAATCCATAAACGCCGCTTTTGGTGCCCTTATCGGTCGCGTCGGGGGATTAACCATCAAAGCAATTGGTTCGGTAACCATGGTTGTGCTTGTAGCAAATAAAATCTTTTTCTAAACGTATTTTTTGAAAATCCCGGGAAATTTGTGCCGAACAGTTTTGATGAACTCCCTGTTCGAGGATAAATTTCCCTTTTTTATTTTACTAAAACACAATTTTATTAGATATTTCAGTTTATATGAAAATTAGCCACCTGATTTGTTCTCCTGTTCATTTTGTTTTTTTTCTCATGATTATATTTTTATCGGCCCCTTATGCTCAAGAACCGGTGACAATTACCCGGATAAAATATGATGGAGGTGGGGACTGGTATGGAAACAGGACCACATTTGTTAATCTTTTTAACTATATGCGGAATAATACAAATGTTGTCGCAGCAGAGAAAGAAATTGCGCTGGAGATAACGGATAAGGATTTTTTTAAATATCCAATTGCCTATATAGCAGGCCATGGAAATATTAAATTTTCTGAAGAGGAAGTGCTTCGTCTCCGCCAATATTTAATCGGTGGAGGTTTCCTCTGGGCTGATGATGATTATGGCATGGATCCTTCCTTTCGAAGAGAGATGGATAAAGTATTCCCAGGTCTGAAGTGGGTGGAATTACCTTTTTCGCATCCTATATACCACATAAAATTTCAATTCCCGAATGGTTTGCCTAAAATACACAAGCATGCTGGCGGTCCGCCTCAGGGATTAGCACTTTTTTATGAAGGCAGAATGGTTTCGTTTTATTCCTTCAATACGGATATCAGCGATGGTTGTGAAGACCCGGATATTCATGGAGATCCACCAAATATCCGGGATAGTGCCCTGAAAATGGGAACAAACATTGTTTTATGGGCATTGATTCATTAAATAGGAAAGTTAAAAAAAGAATCTAAAGCAATTGAATTTTTAATGCTAAATTGCAGATAAGAATGTCCAATAATAAATCCATCAATACTTATCAGAATATCTTCGATATAGTAATCCGGCTTCACCGGAGACGGATTCTCGATGTAATAGTCAAAGACTTATTAAAAATATTCTCTATATTTCTTCTGGCAATTTTGGTTTTTTTAGGTATAAATCTGCTGTTCAATGTTACTCAACTATTGCGACTCATTTTTCTTTTTTCTTCGATCTCCTGGTTTTTTATTTATTTTATCCTGCGTATTGTACCGAATATTCGAGAAATCATTTCACCATCATTTGCTAAACTTTACCAAACAACTAATCTTTATGGAATTAACCATGAGTCAATAAAAGATTTACTGACCAATTATTTACAAATCAATCAGGACAAATCCGCTCATGGTTCATCGGTCCTAAAAATAAAAGCACTGGATCAATTGTCTGCTAAATTAGACCCGGCAGTCCATGGTATTAAGCCAATACGACCGGCCTTCGGTTACGGATTATATTCAACCTTGGTCTCCGGTTTGGTTATTTTTGTTCTCTATCTTTTGTTTCCGGTTCAGACAGTGATTTCCCTGGAAAAAATTTTTATTCCCTGGCAAAATATTATAGAAAAACTGCCGACCACGTTACTTAATAGTTCCGGTAATATGTCGGTTCTGAAAAATGATTCCATTACACTTTCCGGCAGTTACCAGGGTCTGAGACCCGAAAATGTTTATATCGTGATTGAAGATTCAGTCCAGAGTGACAAATCAGATCAAAAAAATGATCAGAATCGATTACTCCTTTCACTAAATTCGACGAATCAGTTCAGTTATGAACTCAATCACGTTCGAAATTCATTTACATATTATTTTATTGGGGAATTGAATCATCCCCGATTCAGAGACCTGATGCCTTCTTCCGAAAAAGGCACAATTATTGTCAAAGACAGACCAATGGTGCGGGGACTGCAAATTAAGTTAATCCCACCATCCTATACCGGTCTATCCCCTCAACTTTTATCTCCAGATGAAGGAAATATATCTGCTTTGAAAGGAAGTGCCGTTCAATTTCATGTTGAATCCAATCGGCAACTTTCCGGAGCCCAGATCAGTTTTTCGGATTCCACTAACCAGGAATTATCCGTAAAAGGACATGTTGCCGAGGGCTCATTTCAGATTACCAGGACACAAAATTATCATATCCAGATCCAGGATAATGAGAGTCTGAGCAACTATGATCCAGTAGAATACTCTATTTTCATTTTGCCGGATGAATACCCCTATGCAGAGTTTAGGATTCCGGGAGAAGATATCGATTTGGAAGATCGATTGATTACCCCGATACTGGTGGAATATCGTGATGATTTTAGTTTCAGCAAAGCCCGCTTAAGGGGAGAAGTTATTCGGGCTGCCTCCTCCGGGGACACCAGCACATTTGAAATTAAATTACCCTTACAGAAAATAGATAAAGGAAAAGCATTCTCTGAATTCCAGTGGGATTTGACTTCCTTTTATTTAATACCGGATGATTATATTAACTATTATGCACAGGTTTGGGATAATGATATTATCAGTGGACCCAAA
This sequence comes from uncultured Calditrichaceae bacterium, assembly GCA_964452045.1. GTDB lineage: Bacteria > Calditrichota > Calditrichia > RBG-13-44-9 > RBG-13-44-9 > CAYVKM01. Next base: position 44,714 of record CAYVKM010000018.1, on the reverse strand, counting down.
TCATTTGTAACGAAAACCTATACCATAAGGTTGCCTTCACTCCTGGAGATACTGGCCAAAGGCGATAAAGCTCAGGAAGAGAATTTTCAGGATATCAAAGAGATATCAAAAAATTCTTCCGAGATAAAAAAGAAACTTGAGGATATTAACCGCGAGTTACAAAAGGAAACCAAGTTAAATTGGGAAAATAAACAGGAAACAGAGAAGCAGATTGAAAAACAAAATGCCGCGATAAAAAAGCTATCAGATGTTCAACAAAAAGTACAGGATTTCGTCGAGAATTTTGATAAAAAAAATCTCCTAAGTCCGGAGACCGTGGAAAAGTACATGGAATTACAGAAAATGATGCAGGATATCGCTACGCCCGAGCTAAAGGAAGCCATGCAACAATTGCAGGAAGCGATGAAAAATGCTGACCTGAAGCAGGTTCAGCAGGCATTGGAGCGAATGCAATTTTCGGTAGAGCAGTTTGAAAAAAATATTGAAAGAACATATGAGCTTTTGAAGCGGGTTCAGCTAGAACAGAAATTTGACGCCTTGGTTAAACTGGCAGAGAAACTGACCGAAGACCAAAAACAAACCAATGAAAAATTGGGAGAACGTAGTCCGGATGATGAAACTTTCAAGAATTTAGCCAACCGGGAAAGTGAAATTTTCCAGAATGAAAAATACCTGGAAGAATCAATTAAAGATGCCCGGAAAGACTATCAGGAGCTTATGCGGGAGTCTTCTGAGTTGTTGGATAAAGCTCAATCCTTCATGGAAAAACAGCAGATGGGAGAAAATATTCAAAAGATGATGTCCCAATTAATGAATTCACAGCAAAGCGATGCATCCAAATCAGGTCAGGATCTTCAATCCCAGATGGAAAACCTGCAGAGCATGTTGAATATGGCCAGTCAAAATATGACTACTCAGCAGCAGATGCAAATTTCCGAAGAAATGCAAAAATCGATTCAGGATATGTTGTCCACTTCCTTCGAGCAGGAAGATATACTGGGTAAAACGCAAAAACTAAATTCAGCGTCTCCTCAAATAAATGATGCTGCACTGAAACAATCGCAGCTTCAGGACAATACGCAACAGTTGATCGGACAATTAATCGACTTATCCAAGAAGACATTTTTTGTCTCCTCACAATTGAACAATATCATGGAAAATGTCATGAACAACATGCAAAATTCGATCAACCACCTAGAAAACAGAAATGCCAGTCAGGCTGCTAATGAACAACGCCGGGCGATGGCTGGTTTTAATTCTGCTTTGTTATCTCTACAGGAAAGTCAGAACAGAATGTCCCAATCTTCTTCTGCTTCTGGATTTCAGGAATTTATGCAGCAGCTACAACAAATGGCGGGTCAACAGGGCCAGTTAAACCAGGAAAGTTTGTCACTTTTTCAGAATTCACAGAATGGGGGGATGCAACTTTCCCCTGATGCGCTTGCCCGCCTTGCCGCGCAACAGGAAATGATCCGGAAATCTTTGGAAAACATGACTGGAGATATGGGAGAAAGACGCGATGTTCTGGGCCGACTGAATGAACTTGGAGGAGAAATGGATGCGGTTATTAATGAATTAAAGGCACAGAATATTGACAGGAAAGTGATAGAACGGCAGGAAAGAATTCTCTCCAGGCTTTTAGATGCGCAAAAATCAATCCGGGAAAAGGAGTATTCGAGAAAGAGAAAAGCCGAATATGAGAAACAACAACTGGTGAAATCTCCACCCGAATTACAAAAGGATCTTATTCAAAAGGAAGACTGGTTAAGGAAAGAATTATTAGAAGCCCTGGAAGAGGGTTACTCGCAGGAATATAAAGAACTCATCCGAAAATATTTTGAATCCTTATATAAGGAATCATCAGCACAAAATTAGTATCATTCAATTATCATTTTCAACCCAACCATCTGTTTAGTTGTAAAATATCATTTTTATTATATTATCCCTGCTTAATAAATTAAATTATTGCCTTATCAACGCGACGTTTGGGTTTAAATTTTAGCTTATGATTAGCAATGGTATTATTTTGAAGAGAATATTGACTTGTAGGATTTGGTTTGTACTATTTTTTATTCTGTTAATTGTTCCGGACGCTGGGGGACAAGAAATTGAAACGTCCCGAAAATTTACCCTTCAGTTTGATACAACATTTAAGTATCCCCTGAAAAATCTGACATATCATCAGCCCAGATCATTAAAAGTTGCTCTGATATTGAGTGGCGGTGGTGCCAGAGGATTTTCGCATTTGGGTGTGCTAAAAGCACTTGAAGAAAATCATATACCTTTCGATCTCATTGTTGGTAGCAGTATCGGAAGTGCTGTAGGCGGATTCTATGCCGCCGGGTATTCTGCAGATCAATTAATTAACATTTTTCACCACATCGATTGGCAAAATCTCTTTACCGATGAGACCTTCAGGAGAAATTTATTCTGGTCTCAAAAATCAACACCCCGCCAGCATATTCTTGAGTTGCGGTTTGACAATGCAATTCCTTACATACCCTCCTCTCTAACACCTGGACAAAAGGTTTTTGATATTATTTATTCCCGTTTACTTAAGGCAAATTTTCAGGCTGCCAATAATTTTGATAATTTAAAAATTCCTTTTCGCGCAGTAGCTACCGATTTGATAAGTGGTAAGCGTGTTGTGATAAAGGAAGGCGATCTATCCGAAGCTATCAGCGGAAGTATGGCTGTACCACTTTTATTTGCCCCGGTAGAGTGGAATGGAATGTGGCTGGCAGATGGGGGTATTCGGGATAATCTTCCGGTCGATGTTGCATTGGACAACCGGGCCGATGTAACAATAGCGGTGGATGTGACCTCACCCCTCCGCACCCCCGATCAAATAAAATCTCCCTGGCAATTAGCAGATCAGGTTACCACCATTATGATGCAGGAACCAACCCGGGAAAGTCGGCAATTGGCTGATGTCATTATTGTTCCGGAATTGCACGATCATGCTACCGGTGATTTTACTGATATGGATTCTCTTATTGATTATGGATATAAGGCCACAATTCAAAAGATTGGAGAAATTGAAGATCTGATAAGAACAAGAATGGACAACATTTGGGGAGAAAATATATATCTGGGCAAAGTTCGGGAAGTAAAAATTTCCGGCCTTAAAAATACGGAATTGGACACCCTTATTGAAAAAATAAATACCCAATCTGGTTATAGTCTCTATGCCTATGATCTTTATAAAGATTTATTGAGCTTTTATCAAACTGGTTTGCTCTCAGATGCTTATGTAACAATTTCCGGTCAACCCTATGACTGTCTGGTAGAATTTCATCTTGGTGAAAATCCAGTGATTAAGGAAATAAAAATCAAATCAGACAATTTGTTTCCGGACAGCACTTTACTCCGGATATTGGATATTCCCACTGGGGAAATTCTCAATTATAATTTACTTTTCGCGGGTTTAGATTCTATCCTTAAAAAGGAAGTCGATGCTGGTTATTCGTTGGCAAGGGTAACCAATATCAAATATGATGACATTTCAAACGATTTAACAATTTTCATTGATGACGGTGTAATCAAAACCATTGAAGTACAGGGAAACAGGCGAACGCAGAATTATGTTATTACCCGAGAATTAGCTTTTCATGAAAATCAAATTTTTATGGCAGGGAATGCAGTTGAGAGTATAAGAAATATTTATAGTACCCTACTTTTTGATCGCGTTACTCTCAACGCCCAAAGATTTGAAGACGGTTATCATATTATTGTAAAAGTAAAGGAAAAAAAATACTTTCTCATGCGCCTGGGAGGTAATGCTTCTTTGGAACGAAAAGCAAAAGGTTTGCTTGAGTTTGCTGAAGATAATCTCTTTGGCCGGGAAATTAAATTATCCCTCACCGGTACCATAGGAGAATTGGAGAGAACTGCAGAAGCCAGGATATTTAGTGTACGCCTGTTTAATACCTATATTACCTATCGTTTAGCCTTGTATTATCATGAGCGGGAGGACAGATTCTACAAAAATTTTACTCGTCTTGGAAATTATTTAACCATCCGACGAGGTATGCTTTTTATTCTGGGCCAACAAATAGAGCGATTAGGATCAATAACAGCGGAATTGCGCTGGGATAGAATAAATGTTTATTCAAATGATCCTATTTTTCCCTATGTCGACAATTATCGGATTCGTTCCCTTACCATCAGATCGAGTGTGGATAAGAGGGATAAGTTGCCTTTCCCGGATAGAGGAATTTATAATCGCTGGTTTTGGGAAAGTGGTAATCAAAAATTATTGGGGGGCTCGGTTGCATTCACCCGATTTTATATCGCACTAGAAGGCTATTATCCTCTGAGTAAAAATATTAATTTCAAGATCACAGCCGCAGGAGGCAGCGCAGATCTTACTTTACCATTCTCTGAATTTTTTACCTTGGGAGGAATGCTTCAGTTTCCCGGACTATACGAAAGAGAGCGCTTTGGCCGACAGATGCTTTTATTTTCAAATGAATTACGCTATAAATTCAGATGGCCACTTCCCGTCGATATGTATATTGGCGGGAACTATAATATCGGTTCCACCTGGGACTCTTCGGAAGACCCCATAAAAACGACCGATTTTCTTACTAGTTGGGGTGCTTATATTGCGGTAAACTCCATTTTTGGCCCCATTCGTCTGGCTTACGGAAATTTGACCGGTCAGCGTGGTTTAATTTACTTTTCTCTGGGTTATGATTTTTAAAATTTTAGAATAGTATATTTAACTGTCAATTTTGGCGGGAGCATGGCTAAATATTTGGAAGATATTACTATTATCTCTTGATTTTTTCAAAAAATATATTAAATTAAAACACATTTTTATTTCCATTATTATGAAAACAATACATACCACCATTTTGCTAGTAATATTCGTTTCTCTGGTCATCGCCAACGCAGTCCTTATTGAGTGGAAAGCAGATCCGGAACAGGATAAGGTGGTACTACAATGGAAAACCTCTCAGGAAAATGAGGTCCAGAAGTTTGTCATCGAACGTTCGATCGATAATAAAAATTTTACGGATATTGGTGAAGTTGTTTCTCGCGGTCCTGGTTATCAGTATCGTTTTGAGGATACCAATCTGGGCCGTGCGAAGAGCATTTTTTATTATCGGCTTCGAATCGTCAATAACGATGGAACCTTTGACCACAGCGATGCTTTGCAGGTTATTGCAAGTATCAACAGCATTACCCGAACATGGGGTACCATAAAGGCCTGGTTCAGATAAGCGCCTATCCATACCCTACAGAATTAAACACAAATATTTCGCTTAATATTTCCATTTTTTCCTCCATTTAAGAAAAATGGTTTAGTTTTTGATTTTAACTTTAGATTAAATATTATGACCACTTAGTGTGAATTCATACTCATTTTGGTAAAAACATATATTGTTATCTTTTATTTTTATTGAACCGGTTTTATGATAAAATTTCACATAATTTAATTTTTTACTAATAAAATAATACTGTTTTCCGATAGTAATGGATAGAAATAAAGGAATACTGAACCATGGACTCGGTGAGCAATTTCTTTCTTTATTATCTATTGACAAAAATCACAAATATTATTAATTTCAATTTAATAAAGCCGAAGAATTGACAATTGATAAGGACAAACTCTGAATGAAAGATAAGCCACGCTTCATTTTTATAAATCCCAATTCATCTACCTTCAAGCAAATAAATATTTCTTTTACCAAAATAGCAATCGGCATTCTAATTTTTGTGGTTTTATTTGCCGTGGCTGTAAAATTGTCAATCGATTTTGGGATCAAGTTTAATCACAATTCCCAGATTTCCAAACTTCATACCGAAAATTCGGTGCTCCAGGTTCAACTGAAACAAATGGCTGAAAAAATTGATTTTCTGCGACAGCAGATAGATCAAATCGAAGAGCTTGATGACAAGATTAGAGCCCGTTTGGATGTCCCCTTATTGGATGAGGATGTTCGCCAGGTCGGTATTGGAGGTTCGGATGTAGCCCATCTTTCGGATGTTCAGGTGGATGATATCAAACTGAAATCCGATATTCTCAAGAATCAATCGACCTTGGCTCGTCTGGAGAGGGAAATTAAACTGGAAAATGAAAGTTTTAAGAAATTACTGTCTACTATGGAACGCAAGGAAGATTCCTTGAGATTCCTGCCGGCAATAAAACCGGTAGCAAATGGCCGTATTACTGATGGATTTGGTAAACGTCGCCATCCGATTTTCAAACGAATAATGGATCATCATGGAATTGATATTGCCGCAAACCGTGGTACGCCAATATTGGCTCCAGCCGATGGCTATGTGACATATACCGGGCGGAATGGTGGATATGGAAACTTTGTTTCCATCAACCATAAATACGGATTTGAAACAAAGTACGGGCATTTACAAAAGATATACGTTCGACGAGGACAATTTGTAAAACGTGGCGATAAAATCGGAGAAGTTGGAAATTCCGGAATCTCTACGGCGCCTCATTTACATTATGAAGTCCATTATCGAGGAAAACCTGTAGATCCTACCAATTATTATTTTCAAGATATTAAATTCGAATAATTTTTTATTTTTCAATATCAGTAATTGTCTTCAGTAATAGGACAACCAGTATTTTTTCATGTTAGATTTTAAAACCGCCCTTCGCAACCTTAGAAGTTATCTCCGGGAAAACAATCTCCGTTTTACCACAGAAAGAGTGATTATACTCGAGGAAATCTTTTCTTCTCCTCCCCATTTTGATGCTGAACAACTTTTTATTCAAATTAGAAATAAACATCAGCATATTTCCCGGGCCACTGTTTATCGGACGCTTGATTTGTTGAGTCAGATTGGTATTATTAAAAAGGAAAATCTGGGTCAGGGATATGCAAGTTATGAGCTTAATCTAAACATTCCCCATCATGATCATATGATCTGTGTGGAATGCGGAAAAGTCGTAGAATTTGTTGATGAGGTCATTGAAAAAAGGCAGAAAGAAATTAGCGAAAAATATGGGATGGAAATGATTCGACATCAATTACAAATATTTGGTCGCTGTAAAGAGCATCAGAAAAAGTAGGTCTTATCCCCTTTACTCATTCACCTTTCTCCTAATAAATATCTTTTTTACAAAATTATTCTTCTTAAATCCACCTGTGATTTAAGTTGGCTTCAAAAGAATAGCTTTTATCTGTTGTTTTTAATACTGCATTTTTTTATTTTAGCCCGGCATCATTAGGATTTTGACTATTTTAAATTAGTTCCAAATTTATTTCTCTTTAAATTTGAAAAATTTGAAGAGAAATTAGAAATGTGGTTAAAAAAATATTATCCTGAGTAATATTTGCAATTTAAAGTTTTTGATAATTCTTTTCTAATGATAATATGCGAATATGGATGTTAATAAAAATCATGAATTGTGGAAGGTATTAATGATATGGAAGTTGTAGTCATTATCCCGGCCCGCTATGGTTCTACCCGATTACCCGGCAAGCCGCTCTTATCTCTGGCGGGTCGTCCACTTATTCTTCATGTAGTGGATAGAGCAAAGGAAATTAAATCGGTTAATCGTGTGTTAGTTGCAACAGATGATGACAGGATACTTGAAGCAGTGATGGATTACGGCGGCGAAGCAGTTATGACACCCACCGAGCTGGCTTCCGGCAGTGACCGGGTTGGATGGGTCGCTCGAAATCTTTCCTGCGAAATTGTGGTAAATCTTCAGGGAGATGAACCATTAATCGATACCCTGGCTATTGACCGGGCAATCTCCGTACTAAAAAATGATAAAAGGCAAATGGTGGCAACACTGGGCTATCCGATAAAAAAAGAGAATCTGTGGAAAAATGTGAATGTGGTTAAGGTGATCGCGGATGAAAATTATCAGGCTATTTATTTTTCCAGACAGCCAATACCATATTTCCGGGACGGAAAATTTAAAATACTACCACGTTTATATCAGCATCTGGGGGTTTATATTTTCAGGAGAAGTTTTTTAATGGAATATCTTGATTGGAAACCTTCGATATTTGAACAGGCAGAAAAGCTGGAGCAACTAAGAATCCTTGATAGAGGTTATAATATAAATATTATCGAAACGGATATTCCTTCATTTGGGGTGGATACTTCCGAAGACTTGCTTCGGATAGAACAGATGCTTAAACAAAAAGGATGATTAATTGGTCAAGAAAATACCTGAGAAAACTAAATTTATTTTTGTTACCGGTGGTGTTGTTTCCTCTCTCGGAAAAGGAATCGCCTGTGCTTCTCTGGGATTTTTACTAAAATCTCGTGGGCTTAAGGTCACCATTATGAAGATGGATCCTTATATTAATGTGGATCCTGGAACCATGAGTCCATATCAACATGGAGAGGTATACGTAACGGAAGACGGTGCGGAAACCGATCTGGATTTAGGTCACTATGAGCGTTTTATTGCTGAAAATATGTCCCAGATTAATAACGTAACAACCGGTCAGATTTATAATACAGTAATTTCCAAAGAAAGAAGGGGAGACTATCTCGGCGCAACTGTTCAGGTGATACCCCATATTACCGATGAAATAAAAAAACGAATAATCATTTTGGCTACCGACACCTCAGCCGATGTGGTAATTGTTGAGGTTGGCGGTACGGTCGGTGACATCGAGAGTCTGCCATTCCTGGAGGCTATTCGTCAGTTTTGTTTGGAGGCAAGTCCCAATAATGCGATCACGATGCATCTCACTTTAGTCCCATTTATTGAATCTGCCGGCGAACCAAAAACCAAGCCTACACAACATAGTGTAATGCGGTTGAGGGAAATTGGTATCCAGCCCGATTTTTTACTTTGTCGAACGGACAGGCATCTCAACAAGAATCTAAAAGAAAAGATTGCATTATTTTGTAATGTCCGGGCAGAGCGGGTAATTGAAGCTGTAGATGTACCAACAATATACGAAGTCCCCCTGCGGTTCGCGGCACAGAAAATTGATGAACAAATAATGGAAATGCTCAAACTGGAGAAAAGGGAGAGCAACCTTAAAGTATTAAAAAATATTGTTGACAAGATTAAAAAACCTCAGTATAAAATTAAGATTGCAATCTGTGGAAAATACGTCCAACTAAAGGATGCCTATAAAAGCATATCCGAATCCTTTATTCATGCGGGTGTTGCAAATAATACCAAAGTGGTTTTAAAGTGGGTAGATTCCGAGGAGGTGGATGAGAATGGTCCGGAGCATTATTTTGATGATGTGTGTGGAATATTAATTCCGGGCGGCTTTGGCGATCGGGGAATTGAGGGCAAGCTGAAAGCCATCCAGTATGCCCGTGAAAGTGGAGTACCCTTTTTTGGAATATGTCTTGGACTGCAGTGTGCGGTCATTGAATTTGCCCGAAACGTGTGCAATCTGAAAGATGCCAACAGCCTCGAATTTGATCCCTCCACACCTTATCCGGTTATTCACATCATGGAATCTCAAAAAAATATTAAAGAAATGGGTGGAACGATGCGGCTGGGAGCATACGAGTGCGAGTTAGTCGAAAAAACAATTGCGCATTCCGCATATAAGACGAATAAGATTAGTGAACGGCATCGTCATCGGTACGAAGTCAACAATGACTACCGCACTATTTTACGGGATCAGGGAATGGTGCTCAGCGGGCTATCCCCGGATGGGAATTTGGTAGAAATGATAGAATTGAAAAATCATCCTTATTTTTTAGGATGTCAATTTCACCCAGAGCTTAAAAGCAGAATAACGGAACCACATCCGTTATTCATTAGTTTTGTGAAAGCATCATTGGTGCACTGTCAGAAGAAAGGCGAAAAGTAGAAAGAGAACATTTTGGCTGAATATTATATTAAAGATTTTTCTGAAATAGATTTTCTTTCCATTGATCCGGTAAAGGATAAATTTATTTTTCCCAATAAAAAAGCGTATATTTTCAGTGATGCGATGTGTGATTATTGCTGGACTGGCGGCACTGTTCTGGAAAATACCGGAAAACAGAAAGAGTATTATTGCATTCTATGTGAAAATAATCTAAGCTGGGTACGACTAAAGAATGATTTTATAAATCCAACAGGTGATACATTTAAGTTTTTGCTTCCCAAATCCTGGTCAAAAGCTGAAATAGAAAAATGGTATCAGGAGTTTAAGGAAAGAAGATTGGCACAGGAAGAAGTGAGGCAACATATCTTAGAACACGGAAAGTAGTGTCGTCCAGTGGATACTAACTAACAAGCGAAGTATTTCAGATTATTTATGTCAAAAGCAGTTACCATAGGAAAATATCAAATCGGCAAAGGGAATCCGTTATGTATAATTGCTGGTCCCTGCGTTATTGAAAGTGAAAAATTGGTTTATAAAACAGCCGAACAGCTGAAGAAATTTTCGGAAAAATTAAATATACCACTCATTTTCAAGTCATCCTTTAAAAAAGCAAATCGTACATCGTTGGATGGATTTGTTGGTCTTCCTTTTGATCAGGCGCTGGAAATACTATCAAAAGTCCGGCGGGATTTTAGTTTACCCGTCTTAACGGATGTACATACCGAGTTGGAAATACCAGTAGTTGCCGAGGTTGCTGATGTTTTGCAAATACCGGCGTTCTTATCCCGTCAGACGGATCTCCTTTTAGCTGCCGGACGAACTGACCGTGCGGTTAATATAAAAAAAGGGCAATTTCTGGCGCCGGAGGATATGACCAAGGCTGTAATTAAAGTGAAGTCAACTGGTAATGATAATATTCTGCTAACCGAAAGAGGAACGACCTTTGGTTACCGAAACCTGATCGTGGATATGAGATCGCTGGTGATCATGGATCATATTGGTTACCCGGTTGTTTACGATGCTACCCATAGCGTTCAAATACCGGGTGGACTCGGGCATTCCAGTGGTGGCCAACCTGAATTTATACTGCCATTAGCCAGGGCAGCTATTGCCACCGGATCTGTGAGCGTTATATTTATGGAAGTTCATCCGGATCCTGCCAACGCTTTGAGTGATGCAGCCTCCCAATTAAAATTGGATGATTTTCCGCGTGTAGTTGAAAATTTACTTAATATATATGAAATCACTTCATCTCAAGGTAAGATAAGTTAAGGAATGTAAAACTTGAGTTCTTTCAAGAATATTGTGCCGGATGTTTTAAGACGCGCACAAAAAATTAAAGTCATTTTAATGGATGTTGACGGGGTCATGACCCGTGGTATGATCGTCTATGACAGCAACGGTTTAGAGATAAAACATTTTAATGCCCATGATGGATTAGGAATCAAGTTGGCCAGTTTATCAGGATTGAAGACTGGCATTATCTCTGCCCGGGAGAGTGGTACCATCCGAACCCGAGCAAAGGAGCTTAAAATGGATTACCTTTATCTTGGTCGTGATAAAAAGCTGGATGCATTTCGGGAACTGCAAAAAGATTTGAATCTTGAACCGGAGAATTTCTGTTTTATTGGAGACGACCTTCCGGATATACCCGTATTAAAACAGGTTGGTTTTGCTGTGGCAGTAAAAAATGCTTCACAGATGACCAGAGATGTCGCACAATATGTGACCAAGAGGGATGGAGGTGAGGGTGCAGTACGTGAAGTCATAGAAATTATATTAAAAGCCCAGGAGAAACTCGAGCAGACTATTGTAAAATTATGGCAGTAATTTTTTTAAATATAGAGTACAAATAAAATGAAAAACAATTCCTCAAATCATGATAGTTTAACCACTGCTTATCGGGTAATTGACCAGGAAATTGAAGCGATAAAAATATTAAAAGAATCGGTAAATGGCGAATTCAGCAAAGCAGTAAACCTGATACTTTCCAGGAAGGGGAGGGTTATTGTCACCGGACTGGGTAAATCCGGGGTGATTGGACGAAAACTGGCAGCAACTTTGGCTTCCACCGGAACGGCCTCATATTTTTTACATGCTTCGGAGGGAATTCATGGGGATCTGGGAATCGTCCATAAAGATGATGTGATTATCTGTCTCTCCAAAAGTGGAAACACCGATGAACTTAACTATCTCCTTCCGGTATTCAGAAAACTAAATGTACCGATTATTTCCATTACCTCGAATCCGGAATCAGTTCTTGGGAAACATAGCCGGATTGTTTTGAATTTGGGAGTTAAGGAGGAAGCTTGTCCACATGATCTGGCCCCGACTTCCAGTACTACTGCTATGACTGTTTTGGGTGATGCTCTGGCCATTGCTCTGCTGGAAAAAAGAAATTTTACCCGGGAAGACTTTGCTTTTTTGCATCCGGCAGGAAGCCTGGGAAAACGCCTGCTGTTAAAAGTTGATGACATCATGGAAACAGGCGAAAATATCCCTTTTGTTCCGCTTCAATCGAAAATGAAAAAAGCGGTTTTGGAAATGGCCTCCAAACGAGGGATTTGCATGGTGGTTGATGACCATATGCAGATTTTCGGAATACTTACCACCGGTGATTTAAACCGTTTGGTAGAACGAACCGAACAATTTTTTGATATTCCCGTAACAGAGGTGATGAATAAGGACCCGAAGATTATCAAGATAAACACCCTGGCATATACCGCCTATAAAAAAATGGAGGAGCACCGAATTATAGCTATGCCGGTTATTGATACCCAGAGTAAACTGTGTGGTGTCATTCACCTGCATGACATCATGCGTGCCGGTATATTTTAGGAAATAATATTTAAAGGATTTATCAAATCGCGAAATGAAACGATTTAGCAATCATAACAAATTTCCGGTTCCCCTTGTACTCTTGACGATCATCTCAGTATTTGTTATGCTTTCAGGGTGTACCAAAATAGATGAAAATACACCGGTAGAGTCAGTTGATAAAAAAAACTTTCCCGATCAGGAAAGCTGGAAATCCGAAATAACCATCACCAAGGACGGAAAGCGTTTTGCCCAGATCTGGGCGGGATATATTGCTTTCTATAATGAGAAAAAGATAACCGTGTTAACCGACAGTGTCCATGCGGATTTTTATGATAAAAATGGAAAGCATAATTCAACGCTTACTGCGGACAGTAGTGTGGTTCATAATCAGACCAATGATTTAACTGCTTACGGAAATGTGGTGGTGGTTTCGGATAGTGGAATTGTCCTGCAGACAGAGGTGTTATTTTGGGATAACGAAAAACAGAAAATCATCAGTGAAGTTCCGGTAAGATTTACCACCAAAGATGACACACTGATCGGTGATTCATTCGTTTCTAATCCGGATCTGACAAATTATGAAATCACAAATGCCCGTGGATATTCCCGCCGAAAAATTCCCATTGAAAAATGATCTTAGAAAAGCATATAGAAACCTTCCAGTCTCTTAAGAGTAAAGTCAGTTGGTTTGCATTTTTTGTGCTGATGGTTTTATTTGTGCCATTTGTAAATAAAGCAGCGACTACCTCCAGGCTTGAATTATTGCATTCCGATATATCAAAAGGGAAGATGGTAGACGGCAGACCATTACGAATACTCCAGGGTAACGTTCATGCCCGTCAGGACAGTCTGGAATTGTTTTGCGACCAGGCGGTCTATGATGAAACCGAAAAAATCCTGACCCTGAAAGGAGATGTACATCTTTATCGCGGACAGGATACACTCCTGGCCCGGGAAGTACGCTATTTTGAAGCCTCGAAAATTGCCATAGCCGAAGGTAAGGTAGAAGTTTTCAGACCTCTCCAGCGGTTGAAATGCGATTTTCTGGAATACTATTATGAGACGGATAAAATTCGGGCGAATGGCCATCTCTTTTTACATGACATGGAGAACAGAGTTTATATTACCGGCGGAAAAGGAGAATATATACCGGAGCAAAAATACAGCTATGTGCAGAACGAAGCTCATTTTTGGCGAATAGACAGTACATCCCGTGATACTTTGAATATTTACAGCCGGATAATGGAATACCAATTTGGTGTATCAAGAAAAGCGACTGCCAAGGATTCGGTCCGGATCATCCAGGAAAATTTACATGCGACCTGTGATTCAGCCATCTATCTTTTAGATCAGGATATGATCAATCTGAAAGGTGGGCCGCTGGCCATTCAGGAGAATAACAAGATTTCCGGTCGGGAGATGCAGATGTTTTTGGAAAACCAGGAATTGCGAAAAATTATGGTTACGGATGGGGCCAGAGCTATTTCGATAACTGATACGGTTTTGCAAAAAGAAAATCGATTGGAGGGTCGAGCGATCGTGATGTATATTTCCAATCGAAAATTGAATGAATTACAGGCCATTTCCAATGCCCGGAGTTTTTATCATTTGAAGGAAGGGGATCAAGACCAGGGCACCAATGTGGCATCTGCCGATACCATAAAGGCCTTTTTTAAAAATAATGAAATCGACAGTATTGCGGTTATTGGTGGAGCTCAGGGTATTTTTTATCCGGATAATTACAAGGGCCCGATTAAAGAGGATTAATTTTTGGAAGGTATCGATTATATAAAAGGGCAATCTGTCCTTTACACTCGGAAATTAGTAAAGGTATACGGTAAACGGCGGGTAGTGGATGATGTGAGTGTAAAGGTTATCCAGGGAGAAATTGTCGGTTTATTGGGTCCGAATGGGGCAGGAAAAACCACCTCATTTTACATGATAACCGGACTTATCCGCCCAAATGCTGGCCATATTTTCCTGAATGAAGATGATATTACCAATCTGCCGATGTATAAAAGATCCCGGCTGGGGATATCCTATCTGCCTCAGGAAGCCTCAATCTTTCGGAAATTAACGGTAGAGGAAAATCTGCTGGCGATTATGGAAGTTATTGGCATAAAACGTGACGAACGAAAACAGCGAACCCATGAACTCCTGGAAGAGTTGGGGATTGCTCATCTCGCCAAAAATAAAGGATATAATCTTTCCGGAGGGGAGCGGCGACGAACGGAGATTGCCCGCACCCTGGTAACCAACCCCAAATTTATTCTGCTGGATGAACCTTTCGCCGGGGTGGATCCGATTGCGGTGCAGGATATTCAGAATATTGTGAAGAACCTGAAGGAGAAAAATATCGGGGTCCTGATTACCGATCATAATGTCCGGGAAACCCTTTCCATCACTGACCATGCCTACCTGCTATTTGAGGGAAAAATTTTGAAGGAGGGGAATAGCGAATACTTGGCAAACGATCCTGAAGCCCGAAAACTATATTTGGGAGATAAGTTTAGGCTCTATTAAAGTTATTTAGATTGTAGTAGTATAAAATTAAAAAGGCGGCTATCAGGCCGCCTTTTCTGTTCCGGAAATAATTCTTATTTAACTTTCTTGGAATGTTCAGTTGATTTGTTACTCGAAATAACCTTGCTTTTCAGATTCTCATCCCCGCCATTACCGTGATTAAATCCTCTGGAATATTTATCCGGATTCAGATTGGGTAACTCCCAGAAATCCGATTTGACAATGTATGAAAATCGTTTCCGGAATGCTTCCAGACTGATTCCGGCTGTAGCAGCAAATTTGGCTAATTCATGAGGATCTTCAAAATCTTCCTGACTGAGACGAAGCATATAGCGCCGGGCAATCTGGTAGTACTCAGAATGAGTATCTATCATGCGCACTTTGGTTTTCTTAGTTTCCGGATCAATAATTTCGTTGAAAAACATAGGTACGAATCGGCCCTCCTGGATAGAGATCATCGCACCGTTACCGCCGTCTATTAAAAATTGAGCTGCACAGTAACCAAGATCACGGGTATATTCCATGTCGAATGGAATGGGATCGGCACACCGCAGTTCATACCCGATGTTCTTCGAAACAATCGTGCTTTTAAGATTAAATTTTTTTAATTCCTGCTGGACTCTGAATTTCAGGATTTCTCCGAAATTTACCTCCGCCAGCCGGATATTATCGTGCGCATCGCGTTCCACATTGAGCAGAACCTCAAGATCTTTGGGATCGAGTCGTTCTACAATTCCCTCCGCCAGAATTGCTACTCCATCCGGCCGCTCGTAACTGAGTCGCTTGATGATGGACCCAACCAGAATATCGACAATTTTATTCAACTGGATAGTTGATTCAGGAAATTCCTCCGGAATAATGGTGAGGGTTGCTCCGGCTGCTTTTCCGATACCCATAGCCAGGTGACCGGCCTTCCGTCCCATAGACACGACGAAATACCAGCGCGAAGTAGTCTGAGCATCCACCATTAGATTTTTAACAATATTCACACCCACATGGCGTGCGGTCTGAAATCCGAAAGTGCACAAACCGTGTGGCAGATCCAGATCATTATCAATGGTTTTTGGTACATGCACAACTCTGATTCTTCCTGCAGCCAGTTCCTCAACTTTCATGGCGCTGAATGCCGTATCGTCACCGCCGATGGTAATGAGTTTATCCACATTCAGTCGAAGTAAGGAAGTCACTACATTTTCCAGAAATTTCTTATCCTTGGTGGGATTATTCCGCGCGATTCCGATGTATGATCCGCCCCGAAAATGTATTCGGCTGACATCTTCTATATTTAGCACATTATGGTGGGTAATTTCGCCTTGCATCAGCCATTTAAAACCGTCCTTGATTCCAATTACATCCACACCCTCTAAATTTGCCCGGATCGTCGCAGCACTGATAACACTATTTATTCCGGGCGCGGGGCCGCCAGCAACCAGAACCGCCATATTTTTGGGTGCAATAGTCATTTCTGAATTTTCCTCCATGTTAAAACCCTTTAAAACAGGGGTAAATCTACCAATTAATCAATATAATTTCAAGGGTTATTACTTTATCCCGTGACCCCTGTTAATTAAAAAGCGGCTAAAAGCCGCTTTTTAATTGCTTCAAAAATATGGTTTTTCCAGGATTTTTACTCTATTATCTTTTTAATTGCTGTCTCGGCTGCTTTAATCAGCGGTTCGGAGGATATCTCGGAACCCACCGCTTGCTGCATCCAGATCTGTGGGGCAAGCCGGCCCAATTTGCACATGCGTTCCATTTCAGTTGCAAGCGCATGATCCTGCAGGTATTGTTCGATCTGGAAAGAAATGATATGCCCCAGTGGATAGTCCGGTGTATACATGCCGCCATCCACAATGTGTGAATAGATTGCCAGTAAAATCTGGTCAGGCATTCCCAGAACGGGAGCAAAATAATCGTTCCACACCTGTTTGGATATGGTGATCATGGCCTGTTTTAATTCCTCCGGATTTGCCTGTGGATGCTCATACATCCATTCCCAGATGTGGATATCGGTCAGGGCTACTCCGGAAATTTCCATGGTCGCCCAGATGTCATTCAGGGCTCGCAGATAGTCCGTATCGGAGGAAGTCTCGCTTATTCCCAGTACTTTTAAATCTCTGGATTGGAATACAAAAGCAAACGCCTCGGTGAAAGCAGTATTCGGCACACCATTCAGGGTGTAATAATCCATCTCATTGAGCGAGAAGACTTGTTCAACATTATGACCCAATTCATGAATGGCAATATTAAATCCTTTATATTTCATGCCTCCAGCAGGAATCCTGGTGCGTAAATGGGCTTTATCTGTCCGCATGGCTGCACCCATGGCATGACCGGCGCCACGGGAGGGATCCACCTGAATATGCTCTGCCAGAAATTCGGATTTTTGCGGGCTGAATCCGATCTTTCTTAAAATGTAGGGAAGATCCTTTTGGAAGGCAGCGAAATCGGGATACATTTTGCCGACAATTTTATCCAGTGCTTCTTCATTATAACTTGATTTTGGTTTAAAGCCGGTATACCAGATATCAAATGGTTCCAATGGCCGGCCCAATCTTTTCTGTATTAGTGCAGCGATATCTTTCAGGACCGGCGCCTGAAGAACCGATTTGAGAAGATTTTCGACATCGGATTTTGATATTTCCCGGTTGATCTTAAACCGGCGGTCGATGAGGGACGGTGCTTGGGGATAATAGAGATCTACCATTTTCTCGGTTTGATAGATATCCCAGATATGATCGTACCGGGTATCCGGTTCAGCATTCGCTTTCACCGCCGTATCTGTTCCGGCCTGATAAACTTTATTGTCATACGGATTCCAGTCATATTTTTCGCTGTCGATAACTTTTTCCGGAATTTCCTGGAGAATGATGCGTTGCATAACTTCCTGGATCATCTTCTGTCTGGCAAAACCACCGGCATTTGCATATTGGGCTTTTAGCTCATCCCTCAATCCCCAGTGACTGATCAGTTTTAAATTTGCCGGGAAAAGCCGTTGTCCTTCATTATCAATTAAATTGTGCATGTAAATATTATAATTGCTGATATAATCGTCTGCCAGGGTATAGGCTTCCGATCTTTTTTGTAAAACATCCGCAGGGACACGACTGGAAAAATCCTCCACTAACCTCACTTCTGCCCACTTTTTACGAGGCCAATTTAGTCCTTCCAAATTTTTTTGCTCCAGTGTCTCCAGTGGAAAATTGAGAAGTGCGGCAAACGCAATTTTGGTCTTAAACAGATCTTCACTGACATGAGCATAGGGTTCGTAATTGGCGAATAAGTAATCTATGGCGTAAACCGGACCCACATCTACCTGCAACTGCCAGTTAAAATTGCGGGAAATACGAAGTAAATTTCCATACAGACTCTCCAGATGATCCTGAAATCGTGTTAAAATAACATTCAGTTGGGCGGAATCGGTGGAGAAATTATTCAGGCAAAAATCCTGAAAATCTTTCGCTGTTCCATCAGTTTTATGCCAGCGCAGGGCAACCTGATTTACACCTTTATCGATTCTATCCCTGGCGGAATCGCCGAATTTGGCCACCATTGCTGAGATGGTATTTTCTTTAGCCGATTCATTTATAACCATATCTGTTTGTCCTTTGGTATTTTGACCACTGCAACCAAAATATAAAACTGACATTGTCAGGATAGTCAGTGTGGTAAGGAATATTTTTAGAATTTTCAACATAAGCCAGGCTCCTTTTTTCTTTAAAATTAAGCATAGAAAGAAAAGATAGAAAGGTATCATTTCATTTATAGCGGCAATATCATTACCGTAGGAGTGGAGAAAATCGATTTCAGAAAATTATATTTTTTTGTTTGATTTTTAAAAATATTTATTATATTAAGACAAAAGAGTCTTAAATATTGGAATATAAAAATGACTTTTTCTAAAGCTTGTAACTACGGAGTCCGGGCTGCCCTGTATGTTGCTACCCGGAACCAGCAGGAATTTGTTTCCATCAAAGAAATATCAGAAAAATTAAATATATCATTTCATTTTTTAACCAAAATCTTACAAACCCTGACCCAGAGTGGGATCATGACCTCCTTTCGGGGTCCCAAGGGGGGAGTCGCGCTGGCCAAACCTGCAATCGAAATCTCCCTGCTGGATGTAGTTCAGGCAATTGATGGGGAGTCCCTATTCACGGAATGTGTTTTGGGGTTAAACAATTGCGGCGATGATGAACCTTGCCCGCTGCATAACCAGTGGACGGGTATCCGACAGAACATTCACGATTTATTGGAAACGACCTCGCTTGATCAGGTGGCACTGGATATCACCCATAATGGCTTCCGCTTAACAAATTTGATGATATAGAAGAGGATGAATTACGATGAAGGTAAGTTACGGTTTATAATAAGATAAAATAGTCTTAAATCTGAAAGATGTGAAATGGAAGTCGAAACCAGATTAGAACTAGATAAAAAAAGAAAATTTATCCGACAAAAAAAATCATTCCAAAGAAGAAACCCGGATTTTAAGATTCAACCGTTACGCAGAATTATTCAATTGTCATTCTTCCTGATCATTTTATGGATTGGTTTTGAATTTGCCCGGTTTGTGCAGCAACTGGAACAGAGGATAGTTCCCACCGTCTCAAGGCCGCCAGGCGTAGAAGGCTTTCTTCCGATTAGTGCCCTGATTAGCCTGAAATACTGGTTACTTACCGGAGTGTTTAATACCACCCATCCATCTGCCCTGGTTTTACTGCTGATTATTTTGGCAACCGCAATTTTTTTTAAAAAAGGATTTTGCAGTTGGGTCTGTCCGGTGGGTTTTATATCGGAACTGCTGACAAAACTCCACAAAATGGTTTTCGACCGCCAATTTAAATTATCTCCCTGGTTGGATTATCCGCTGAGAAGTCTGAAATATTTATTAATGTTGTTTTTCTTGTTTGCCGTTTTTGTACAAATGAAACTGGTCGATCTGCACCATTTTATTTATAGCCCCTATAACAAGATTGCCGATATTAAAATGTTAAAATTTTTTACGGAAATGTCTTCGGTTACATTCTGGACCTTGCTCATCCTGGTTGTGCTCTCCTTTGCGATTCCATATTTCTGGTGCCGATTCCTGTGTCCTTATGGAGCTTTATTAGGGGGCATTAGTTTCTTGAGCCCCTTTAAAATCCACCGGGTAAAGGAGACTTGTATCGACTGCGAAAAGTGCAGCAAGGTTTGTCCGGCTAATATAAAGGTTCATCAGGTAAACCAGGTTTGGTCAGACGAGTGCCACGCCTGCCTCAGCTGTGTGGATATCTGTCCGGTGAAAGATACCCTTCATTTTTCTGCGAAAGAGAAGCGATTCAAATTGCCAGGAAAGATCTATGCTTTTCTCATTGTTTTCGTTTTCATCCTGGGTATCGCCATTGCCCGGTTGGGTGGGTTCTGGCAAAATGAAATTTCAATAAAAGAATATCAATATCATATCCGGCATTTAAATGATCCGGCCTATCAGCATAACCAGGGTCAGGTGCCTGAATATGATGAAAATTCATGGAAATAATAAATTAAACCAATAGGTGACAGGAATTTATATATGAGTGAACTTATCAATAATACCAAGAAACGGAAAGAGCTGCTGAAACATTTGATCCTTCAACTCCATGAGGGTAAAACCGCCGAAGCAGTAAAAAAACAGCTGATCCGATTGCTGGGTAAAATACCTTATGGAGTTGTGGTGGAAGCTGAGCAGGAGCTGATTGCCGAGGGTTTGCCAGCTAAAGAAGTACTTAAATTGTGTGACGTTCATGGAGAGGCTCTGAAAGGCGTGGTTGACCTGACCGGTACGAAGAAGGTGCCTCCCGGCCATCCGGTCGATACTTTTTTAAAGGAAAACGAAGCGCTGGAAAACGAAATCCTAAACATTGAGCTTTTCCTTTCGGAGACCGAAAAATTAACGGGAGAAACCAAAGTAACTGATCAGTGGCTAAAGCTGCATCAGCACTTTAATAACTTGCTGGATATAAATAAACATTACCGGAGGAAGGAGAATCTGCTATTCCCATTTCTGGAAAAATATGGCATCACCGGACCTCCCACGGTTATGTGGGGGAAGGATGATGAAGTCCGTGAGCAGCTGAAGAATGCCATCGATACCATTTCCTCAACCAAAAGTGTCACTGCCGGTGAATTGAAGACAATTGCCGAATTGATTATTAAACCTGTTCTAAAATCAGTTGATGAGATGATTTACAAAGAACAGGAGATTTTATTTCCGATGTGTCTGGATACTTTAACTGATCTGGAATGGTATGAGATTTACCAACAGAGCGATGAAATCGGTTATTGTTTGGTAGCACCTCAAGCGAAATGGGTGCCGGATGACCTTTCTGGCCAGGTGCAGAAAAAGAAGGATTCCGGACTGATACAATTTCAAACCGGAAATTTTCATCCGGAAGAACTCGAACGATTGTTTGACACATTGCCGGTTGATCTCACTTTTGTTGATAAAGATGACACAGTGAAGTTTTTTAGTAATAATCCAAATCGGATATTCGATCGAAATCGGGCCATTATCGGGAGGAAGGTACAAATGTGTCATCCGCCCTCCAGTGTCCATGTGGTTCAAAAAATATTGGACGATTTTAAAGCTGGAAAACAGGACCGGGCAGCCTTCTGGATCCATTTGAAGGGTCGATTTATTCACATCGAGTACTTTGCGATGCGAAGCACGGAAAAGCAATATCTGGGTACTTTGGAAGTAAGCCAGGATTTGACTGATCTCCGCAAACTGGAAGGCGAGCAAAGATTGTTGAATTATGATGGTGAAGGGGAGTGAAAAATGAAGGAAAATGAAGGATCGCGAAAATTGGTAATCACCCCGGATACAAAAATCGGAGCACTATTAGATACCTTTCCAGAGTTGGAGGAATTATTAACTGAAATGGCACCGGCATTTAGTAAACTGCAGAATCCAATCCTCCGTAAGACTATTGCGAAAATTGCGACGCTAAGACAGGCTGCTGAGATTGGGAATATTCCACTTGGGGAATTGATAAATCGTTTAAGATGTGCAGTTGGCCAGGAGACCCGGGAAAATATTACCGGGCAGAATACCACTTCTTCCGGTGAAAAACCTGATTGGATAACCGGCGGGAAAATCATAGATACCCTTGATGCCAGGCCCATGTTAGCTGATGGAGAACATCCGGTACAACTTGTGATGAGCAGGATTGATGGTCTTGGTGAGGATGAGTTATACTGCTTAATTACGCCGTTCAAACCTGTTCCGTTAATTGAGACTGCAGAAAAGAAAGGATTTGGGACCTGGACTGAAAAAATTTCGGAGCAGGAATTCTATACTTATTTCGGTTCAACTAACAATTTGACATAGAAATATAAGAGTCTTGAGGAAGTTACATATTATGAAAGATGCGGTTACCGAATTTTACCAGGAATTAGCACCACATTACGACCAAATGACTCGTTTTCGGGAAAGATTCAAACCTGAAAAAAAGATTTTAAGGGAATGGTTGAAACGCTATAAGTTTGAATCTGCCCTGGATGTTGCCTGTGGAACCGGTCTGCACGCAATTATTCTCTCAGCACTCGGTATCAGGTCAGTTGGGTCGGATATATCCCCGGATATGTTAAAACATGCCAGACACAATGCTGCTCAGGCAGGTGTAAAAGTGAAATGGGTATCCGCTTCCATGCAGGAGGTTTCCCAAAAAGTTTCTCAAAAATTGGATGCAATTTTTTGCCTGGGGAATTCACTCCCTCACCTGTTGACTGTTGGGGATTTGCATAAAACAGTTCAGGGACTCTCGAACCTCTTAAATGATTCGGGAATTCTGGTTTTTCAAATGCTGAATTACGACCAGCTGTTAAAATCAAAAAAACGAATTGTCGGAATAAACCGGGAAAAAAACCGGGAATTTATCCGGTTTTATGATTTTCTGGAAAATCTGATACGATTCAACATGTTGACCATCGACTGGAAAGATAATGTACCCACCCCACAACTTACCAGCACGCTTCTTCATCCATATACCAAAGGGGAATTAAATACCACCCTGGCTCATTTTGGATTTACCGATATAGAATATTACGGTGATTTGAAATTTTCCGAATATCGGGCTAACGGGTCACCAAATCTGGTACTTGTGGCCCGCAAAAATAGTAAACATGATCAACGTTAAAAAAAATAAAATCAGGAGAATTAATCATGTCTTATGCTTCAGATCTTTTAGTGGAAGAGCATGAAATTATTGAGCGGATGATAGCAGTATTAAATAAAGCGGCTGATAAATTGGAGCGGGAAGATAAAGTGGATCCGCAGTTGTTTCTGGAGTCAGCAGATTTTATCCGGAACTTTGCCGATCGGTGCCATCATGCCAAAGAGGAAGATATTCTGTTTAAACTCATGGCGGAGCGGGGATTTCCCACCCAGGGTGGTCCGATGGGTGTGATGCTCACCGAACATGAATATGCCCGTAAATACAATGAAGCCATGGAAAAGGCCACCCGAGAATTCCTGGAAGGAAATATTCAGGCCAAAAATACCATCATTGAGAATGCCCGCTATTATGCCAGGCTATTAACCGAGCATATTCACAAGGAAAATAACATTCTTTACCCGATGGGCAACCGGATATTCAGTTCGGAAGATCAAACCATGCTGAAGGAAAAATTTGAAGAAATCGAGAAAAATGAAATCGGGGAGGGGGTACACCAGAAATATCTGCAGTTAGTCGAAAAACTGGAAAAGGAAGTTGAATAGGATTTTTCAGAATAAACTCATACATGGATGGAAAATGACACTGCCAGGAGGAATGATTGGGTTAGCAATTGTGGAATAGACCGGGTAAATGTGATGTTCAAAATCACCAGAGTAAAGGTGATTAACATCAAAAACCTTTAATAATTAACCAGGAGCGATAAGGTTTTTGACAAAACCAACTACAAAACAAAGGAGGAAAAGGCATGAGTGAAAAGTCTGCCAAGATTATCTTTTATGGTGGAACGCTTATTTCTGCCATACTGTTTTTGTATCTCACATTTGATACTCATCGGCAGGTTGGCGTGCTGACCCATGCGGATAAGTTATCCGAAGACGTGGTGGCAGGGAAAAGGGTATTCCAGAAATATAATTGTAACGATTGCCATACCATTCTGGGATTTGGTGGTTATTACGCCCCGGATCTAACCAAAGTATATCAGCGGAGAGGTCCGGATTATATCCGCAATATTGTGACCCAACCGGAAGTCGTGCTGGAAAAATCATTCAGAAAGATGCCGCAGCAGCATGTATCCCCAGAGGAAATCAATCATCTGGTTGCATTTTTTCAATGGGTTGGGGAAATAAACAACCAGAACTGGCCTCCCCAGGATGCAAAGGCAGGACGAAAAGCAGGCGTGAACAGATTGTTGAGCTCGGCAAATATGTCGGCCGGGGCCGCCTTATTTAAAGAAAACGGGTGTTTCGCCTGCCATAAGTTGCAGGGAGTTGGTGGTGATATTGGTCCGGATTTGGATGATGTCGGCTCACGTTTATCGCAGTCGCAAATCGAACAGCAGATCGTGAACCCGAATAAACTTAATCCGGGCTCGGTAATGCCGCCTTTTCCAAATCTGTCTGAACAGGACTTAAAAGCGTTGGCGGAATTTTTGTCCAGACAGAAAGGAGGTGCTGAATGATCGCTTATAAATCACAACGTGTCGCTTATCCTTATTTCGTAGTCGCCCTTTGCCTGTTTGGTCTTCAGGTTATTTTGGGATTATGGCTGGCCACCAATTATGCCTTTACCCTGCCGCAGTGGCTGGTAAATGTGTTTCCCTTTGCTACCGCCCGTGCTTTTCATACGAATCTGCTTGTGCTCTGGATGCTGCTGGGCTTTATGGGAGGCACATATTTTATGGTCCCGGAGGAAAGTCAGTCCGAATTGTACAGCCCACGGTTAGCCTATATCCAGCTCATTATCCTGGTCGGTACTGGGATCGCGGCCCTGATTGGTTTTCTGTTTGGCTGGACCCAGGGTAAGCCTCTGCTGGAAATTCCGGTTCAACTGGATTTTTTGGTGGTCATCGGGGCACTCATATTCCTGTTTAATGTGGGCATGACCTTGATCCGGGCTAAAAAATGGACCATGATCCAGGGGACGCTGTTAGGTGGTCTGGTTTTCCTGGCCCTCCTGTATTTGTTCGGGATACCTTTTTATCGCAATCTCTCGATTGATTGGTATTACTGGTGGTGGGTTATCCATCTCTGGGTAGAAGGTGCTTGGGAACTGGTTACCGGTGCAATTATGGCCTGGATACTGATTAAAATAACCGGTGTAAATAGAAAGGTGGTTGAAAAATGGCTTTATGTCGAAATAGGTCTGTTTCTGTTTACCGGTATTACCGGTACAGGTCACCATTATTACTGGATCGGTGCACCGAGATACTGGCTATGGTTTGGCGGTATTTTTAGTGCCCTGGAACCGTTGCCCATTGCTTTTATGGTATGGGATACATTCAGACATATCAAAGAGGGTAAGGGAGAAATTAAGAATAAGGTGGTCTGGACTTTGGCGGTAGGTTCGGTGATCTATCATTTTATCGGTGCGGGCATCTGGGGATTTATTCATACGCTGCCTCAGATTAATTATTACACACATGGCAGTCAGGTAACTGTTTCTCATGGTCATCTGGCATTCTTTGGCGCCTACGCCTTGCTAAATATTACCGTATTCTATTACGCTTTTCCCCAGTTGAAGGGATTTGCCAATTTTCGTCAATCACTTGGGAAATTGGGTTTCTGGATTACCAGCAGCGCCATGTTCCTGATCGGATTGGCCTTTGGTGTGGCGGGAGTGTTACAGGCTTATCTCGAGCGCGTCCTGGGATTGGGTTTTATGACCGCCCAGGCCCAGATGCAATTCTGGTTTAAGATCGTCATCTTTTTCGGGTTTATCTTCTTTGCCGGTGTAGTAATCTGGATATACGATTTGCTTAGATTGAAACCAGTCTCAGATTCTTCGTCATCATAACAAGTGAGATAGCATAGGACTGAATATATGATGGGGCCTGGTTCAAATCAGGCTCCATTCTCTACTTATCGCTTTTTATTTCCTGGTAGCGAAAGCAATCCACTACATGATCATTTACCATGCCGACCGCCTGCATAAAGGCATAGCAGATGGTAGAGCCCACAAAAGAAAAACCATGCTTTTTCAGATCGTTACTCATGGCGTCGGATTCAGCAGTTTTAGCCGGCAGCCCTTTCAGTGATTTCCAGGAATTTATAATTGGCTTTCCGTCGGTGAATTGCCAGATGTAATCCCTGAAGCTGCCGTACTTTTTTTGTATCTCCAGGAAGGCCCGGGCATTTTGTATTGTGGCATTTATCTTCAGTTTATTGCGGACAATTCCGGGATTAGCCAGTAGTTCTTCAATTTTTGTTTTTTGATATTGTGAAATTTTTATAGCATCAAAATTATCAAATGCTTTCCGGTAGTTTTCCCGTTTTCGGAGAATGGTACTCCAGCTGAGCCCTGCCTGAGCCCCTTCCAATATGAGAAACTCGAATAACTTTCTGTCCTCAAATACCGGTACACCCCATTCGGTATCATGATATGTCTGGTAAAGTGGATCACTCCCGGCCCATTCACATCGTTTTATCATTTCTTCCCCGCTTTCGACTTTATCCGGTTAAGGATCTTTTCATCCGATAATTCCCTTAGCGCATCGGCGGCAATCCATTTTGCCGACTTTGCGTCCAGGCTTTGGATACTTTTCGCGGTCTGAATAGCCTCTTTATTCAGCGGGAGATTACGTTTCCCGATCTGACGGAGCGCCCAGTTGACAGCTTTCTTCACGAAATTTCGCTCATCGGTGGCTCCCTGATAAATATGCTTCAGGAAATTTCGAAATAAACCATCATCCGCTTTTTTATCGTGAACGGCAAGTACGGCCATCATAACAAAACCTGCCCGTTTTACAAATTCTTCTTCGCTTTTCACCCATTCAATTGCCTTTTGCCGGGCAAAAACAGTTTTGGCGAAAAGATTGTTGCAGCACTGGTCACACAGATCCCATGAATTAAAATCTTTCACCCAGGTTTCCATCTGAGATTCGGTCATTTCTTTAGGGGAATCAATAAAACAGGTAAGAATCCTGGCTTCATGGATTTCAGTTTTCCAGAGATCCAGGGCTAATTGGTGATTGCTTCCTATCTCTTTGGCAAGTTGCCTCAGTATCGGGATAGAAGTGCCAAGTGCCTTTTCTGTGCGGATGCCATATTTGGCCATACCTGCCAGGTTTTGAGGCTGGGCAATTTCCCGTAAATATGCGATTACCGATTCAGCAGATGTCCATTTGGTATTTTTATTTTTTGATGCCATAGATTTCCAGTTTGCGGTACAGCGTCTTTTTAGTGATGCCCAGCAGTTTAGCCGCTTTGGTTTTATTCCAATCTGTTTTCTGCAGGATTTTTATCAGATGCTTCATTTCGACATCGGTCAATGACTCATCTCCATTTTCAGCTTCCATCATCGGAGAAGGCAATTGGTGCTTTATATCGATGGGCAGATCAGTTTTTTGAATCTGATGGCCATCACTCAAGATAACCGCTCGTTCGATCACGTTTTCCAATTCCCGCACATTTCCAGGCCAGGTGTAACCATGTAACAATTCAAGGGCTTCCGGGCTTATTTCGCTTAAACATTTTCCGGTCTGATAACAGATCTTTTTTAAACAATACTGTACCAGAATCGGAATATCCTCTTTCCTCTCTCTTAAAGGTTTCAATTCAATATTAAATACATTCAGACGATAAAAAAGATCTTCCCTGAATTTTTCCTCTTTCAAAAGTTTTAACAGATTCCGATTCGTTGCCGCGATAATCCGGACTTCACTGCGTAAGGTCTGGGTGCTGCCCACCGGCCGGTATTCCCCGCTTTCCAAGAATCGAAGCAGTTTGGTTTGGAAGCCGATGCTCACGTCACCGATTTCGTCCAGAAACAGGGTGCCCGAGTCGGCCACATCCACCAGCCCCCGTTTAAACTTAACTGCTCCGGTAAATGCGCCTTTCTCGTGCCCGAACATCTCACTTTCCAGAAGCGTATCCTGGATGGCACTACAGTTGACTATGACAAAAGGTTTATCCTTTCGCGGGCTTTTCTGATGAATTGCTTTGGCAACAAGTTCTTTGCCGGTTCCGGTCTCCCCGGTTATCAAAACGGTTGAATTGGTCGGCGCCACCTTTTCGATAAGATCCATGATCTCATTGATGTGGCTACTGTTTCCCACGATTTCCGTATATTTTTTTTGCTTATCCAGCTCACGCTTGAATATTTCACTTTCTCTTTTTAACTGGGTTAATTCACCGGCCCGTTCGACCAGGATAATCAGCTCTTCCAGATCAAAAGGTTTGATCAGGTAGTCGTAGGCGCCCAGCTTCATGGAAGCGATGGCATTTTCGATGGTGGCATTTCCGGTCATCATAATGATCTGTGTGTCCTGGTAAATCCGTTTTAAATTTTTCAGGATTTCAATTCCATCGATATCGGGTAATACAATATCCAGTAAAACAATGTCAAAATTCTCCCGTTTGGCGATCTCTAAAGTTTCCTGCCCTGTTTTCGCTGCCACTGCGGTGAAACCCCGACGCTCAAACAAATGACATAAATGCTGTCGGAAGGAATCTTCATCGTCCACGATCAATAATTTCATGTTGTTTTCTCAGACTTAATGAATCGTTTAATAAATTAAGTGATTGACGGTTCCCGGTAAACCGGTAAACTCAGGGTAAAGATACTACCTTTCTTCAGCTGGCTTTCAACCTGGATTTCGCCACCAAGACTTTTGATGATCCGCAGACTGATCGGGAGTCCCAGGCCAGTCCCCATTCCCGCCGGTTTTGTGGTATAAAATGGCTTGAATATCTTTCCCAAATTTTGTGGTGCAATGCCGCATCCTTCATCATTTATTCTTACCTTTACTGAGGCATTTCCATCCATTTCCGAATTAATTTCAATAGTTTTACCGGCCGGACTGAATTCCACCGCATTTAAAATCAGATTTAGAAATACCTGGGAAAGGGTATCGGCCTCTCCCATGATGAGGGGAATATTTTTGGCCAGGTTAAGCTTGATTTCCTTATGTTCTCTTTCGGCCTTATAGCGGATAAGCAGACGCACATTTTTGATCAACTGATTGACATCCAGCAGAACCCGGCGATGTTCGGTGCGCGGGGCAATGTTGAGCAGACCTGTTGTGATCCGTTTGCAACGTTGGATCTCATTTTTGATGGTTTCAATATCTTCCAGGATTTCCACTGATTCCTTTTTACCTCCCAAATTTTCCAGCACCACATCTGCCAGTTCCTGCACACAGACTGCAATTGAGCTTAATGGATTGTTAATTTCATGGGCGACGCCACTGGCAATCTCACCCATGGCTGCTAATTTACTGGTCTGGATGAGGTGCAGCTGCAGTTCCTTTTCTTCAGTAATATCCTGAATTAATTCCAGAATTTGATCCACTTTTCCTTTTTCATCGAACAGGGGTGCGGAGGTTATACGAAAATAGTGCGTTTGATCTTCCCCATCCACATACTCTGTTTCAAAATTTTCAATGGTGCCGTTTTTAAGGGACTTATCAATCGGATTTTCTAACCGGGTTTGTTTATTGTTAAACAGTTTAAAATTATCAGAGCCAAAGTGCTTATTTATCGAACCAAACCATCTCTCGCTGACCTTATTCATCCAGATAATTTCTTTTTTTCGATTAATTAAAATCAGACCCGCATCTATCCCCATCAATATATTCGAAAGCTTGTTTTTTTCTTGTTCTAATTCGTTCCGACGTTTTTCCAGTTCTTCATTCAGCTTTTCAATACGTTTTTTATCGATTTCTTCTTTTCGGGATAATAACCCCATGGAAACCCCAACCAGGAAAAAAAAGACAATTCGCAATCCCAGCAGAACATAATTCTCGCTGCTGACCGCAAAATTTCCTGCAGCCAGGTAAATGAAAATCGAGAGTATCTGGACCCTGAATCCAAAAGATAATCCAAAATAAAAGGAGTGAAGCGCTACCAGCAGTAAAAAGGCCAGGTAAAAATCACTTGAGTAGCCCCCAGTGAGTCGGACAAGCCAGAAAACAAAAATAAGATCGAGATAGAGGACCAAATTATACAGATATCGAATCCGTTGCGGATAAAGAAAAATAAACAGGTAGAGCAAAAGGCTATAGATAAGAAAGAAACCAAAATTCAAAAACAACTCATGCTGATTGGCAACCGGCATTTTGGAAAGAAAAACCCAGAATATTCCCCCGATAAAGGCAAGAATTCTCAGTAAAGCGAAGAGCCTGTCGACTGAGGTTAATTTCTTGATCAACGAAGCCATGTTAAAAATTAAATTCTCTTAATTTGACCTATCCCATATACCAAGTATAAAAGGGTTTTCTTACTACATAAATTTGTGATCTTATGTACAATACAATTTAAACAAAACATATCTTGAAATACAAGATTATCCTGTAAAATATATGATTGCGATAAATTAGGGATTAAAAAAATAGTTGGTGGATATAAACAGTGTTAAACCGGGAGACTGGCCGTCTGGTTGTTCGGGACCCGGTTGATGTAATTCTGTACTTCCTGCAAGATTTCCGGGTACACAACCTGTAATCCCGGAGATAAACCTTCCCGTATTTCATGTTTTTCATGAATCACAATTCCTACAATAGAAAGATGGCTGGGCATGGACATCTGGTAATGATTTCCCAGCGCGATTAAACTACCCAGACCAATAAAATGGGGAGAAGAACCTCTGGGTATTTCCTGAAGTGGTTCAGGTTTCAGATACTGGATCTCGCCTAATGAACGCTGGTCATTAATGATAGCGTCTACGATGATGACCTGATCGAAGCCGATAAATTGATCCAACAGGTATAGGCCCGCCTGGGAGCTGACTTCAAATTCTAAAGCAGCCGAATTTGTAAAATGATCTCTGAGATCCTGAACAATCCGGATACCAATACCATCGTCACCTAATACTGGATTTCCCAGGCCCAGTACGAGTACTTTATTTAGAACTGAGGTTGAAATTCAAACGCTCCTTATTTGTTAAAATATTTTATTTCAAAGCTTAACGAGTGATTCGGCGAATTAATTCTCCGTTCTGATTGTAAATTTCCGCATACAGCGGCATTTCCCCCGGTAGCGCATGTGTGGCGCAGGCATGGCAGGGATCGTAAGCCCGGAAAGCCATTTCCACTTTATTCAGGATGCCATCGTCCACATGACCATCGCGGATTAAACTGCGCGCTGCTTTGTCCACGGACATGGCAATCCTGCCGGCATTATTCTGGGTGGCTACAATTAGATTTGCTTTTTGGATCACACCCCGCTCATCGGTCTGATAATGATGGAACAAGGTTCCTCTGGGTGCCTCCACACAACCGATTCCTTCTTTTGGAGTCATATCGGGAATAGCACGAATATGCTTACTGGTGATCTCCTGATCACTGGCGAGTTCAAGCATTCGCTCGGCAGCATACAGCATTTCGACGAGGCGTGCCCAGTGATTTGCCAGGGTAAAATGGACTGGCTTTCCGCCCAGGGTTTCAAAATATCGTTTATAATATTCTTCTGCCTGTGGGGTTGCCATACCCTCCGAGGCATTTAAACGGGCCAGTGGAGCAACACTATATATCCCGGAGCCATTTCCGTCATTAAATCCGTCCCAGCCCACTTTTTTTAGATAGGGGAATTTTACATAGCTCCACGGTTCCACGTGTTCCAGAATCTGATTTAAATATTCCTGTGCCGGAAATTTGGCAAACTCCTCTCCATTGGGAGCAACTACCCGGATTTTTCCGTCATAAAAATTGACCTGATTTTGCTCGTCAACCAATCCCATATAATAGGTATGATGTGTATAGGCATCGGAGGTTATTAGATTGAGGTAGGAAGAATTTGCCAGAACAATATCATCGAATATTTTAAGGGCAAATAAGGCAAAATTGATACCTTCCTTTGCCACGGATTCGAACCGCTGACGAACCTCTTCCTTCATTTGTTTGGAAACTCCTCCCGGTAGACCCAGAACCGGATGAATAACCTTTCCGCCCATCTCCGTGATCAACTCCCTTAATTCCCGACGCATACCAATTACTTTTTTTCCAACATCCAATCCCACTTTTTGCAGAACGCCTAAAATGTTGCGATCCGCTTTTGGGGCATCCGGCCCGGTCACAAAGTCCGGACCGCCCAGGAAGAAGAAATGCAGGGCATGGTCTTCCAGCATAAAGGTGTTGTAGACCAGCTCACGGATTTTTTTCGCGGTCTCGGTTGGTTCCACTTTATATAAATCATCCAGGGCCTTTGTCCCCGCCATATGATGGGCAGTGGGACACACACCGCAGATTCGTGAGGTAATCTGAGGCATGTCCTCAGCCGGACGACCCTCGCAAAATTTTTCGAATCCCCGGAGTTCCGGAACCTGAAAATAAGCCCGCTCCACATTTCCGGTGTCATCCAGAAAAATAGATATTTTACCATGTCCTTCCAGTCTGGTGATTGGATCAATTACAATTTTTTGTGCCATCAGGATTTCTCCCAATATATCGGTTTTTGATTTCTATTGATGTTAATTGAAAATATATAGTTCCTACCAGAAACATAAAATGTCACCCTTTGTCGGATTCCTGAATCGGATTTTGATTAAAGGTCTTTCGCTTCAGCAGTGAAACCGGTAATCCATACCGGTAAAAAGTGCCAACCGGATCGACAAATTTATCAAAAAGGCGCTGAATTGATTCCTCGTCGCTATAATCCACAATGGATGCTAGGCCGGAAAGCGCTTTGGCACCCTGGTCTTTTACTCGGCTGGTGGGACCAAAGCATCCGGTGCAGGGCATATTTCCATTGACGCACAAAGCTCCGCATCCACTGCGGGTGGCCGGTCCCATGCAGAATATCCCTTGTGCCAGAAGACATTTCTCCGGATCGATTTCCACTTCCTGGACACGTTTGAGATCTTTGATCAACAACTTCTCCGGTTTGCTCTGATTTCTATCGCATTCATCACAAAGCGCTTTATCCGGAGAAAGGACGGTACCCTTTGGTGGTAGCTCTCCCTTTAAAATGGTTTGAATGGCTTCCAGCAATAACTTGGGTGTGGGTGGGCATCCCGGGAGATAATAATCCACCTCAATCAAGTCATGCAAATGTTTTACTGTGTCAAAGAATTCGGGGAGATGTAAATCATGCCCGTTCATTGATGCATTTTCCAGCGGCAATACCTGGTTATTTTCCTGCAGGGAAGGCACTTCGTGGTAGACCCGGTTAAATATGCTTTCCCTGTTCCACAGATTACCCAGACCCGGTATGCCACCAAGATGAGCGCAACTGCCGAAAGCTATAATCATCTTGGACTTGCGCTCTAGCAGATAAACCATTTCTTCCTGTTCGCCCAAACGTATTGCGCCGTTAATAAAAGCGACGTCTATTTCTTTATCCGGCATTTTGGCCACATCTTCTTTTTTAAAATCGAGGGCAACCGGCCAGAATACAATATCAACCGCCTCCACCACATCCAATATATTTTCGGCGAGATCGACTACGGCTTCCTCACAACCCCCACAACTGGCGCACCAATAAAAGGCAACTTTAGGTTTTGACATTTCGACTTACCTCAATTTATAATTGTCATCCGGTAATCACTTTTTGGTTCAGTTATTTGCAAACCTATTCTCTTTAGTTACAAAGCGGGTGCTGCTACCGCTTCTGTC
The DNA here is from genome assembly GCA_964452045.1 of uncultured Calditrichaceae bacterium. Classification (GTDB taxonomy): domain Bacteria; phylum Calditrichota; class Calditrichia; order RBG-13-44-9; family RBG-13-44-9; genus CAYVKM01. Next base: position 10,845 of record CAYVKM010000018.1, on the reverse strand, counting down.
TCGCCTTCTACTTCTTCAGCAACCGGAGATGCAGAAATTTTTAAGGGGCCTAATTGCCTCAAATCTTCAACCATTTCATTGATCACCCGTTGCACCTTATCACCTTCGGAAGCGGAAATCCATTCCAGGCGAAGACGCTTTTTTTCGATCCCCATTTGTTCAAGAAGGCGTTGCAGAAGATGAAATCTTCGCAGGGTCTTGTAATTACCATCCTGGTAATGGCAATCCCCAGGATGGCAACCACCGATCAGTACGCCATCTGCTCCCCGGTGGAAAGCATCCAGAATAAACTGGGGATCGACTCTGCCCGAACACATTATCCGGACAATGCGTACATTGGGAGCGTAGCTCATCCGAGCAGTACCCGCCAAGTCCGCCGCTGTGTAAGTACACCAGGTGCAGAAAAATGCAACTACTTTTGCCTCGTACATGAATCTTTATCCTTTTTATAATTGAACTGTCTATTCCTATTAAATTTGTTCATTCAACAAAACTATTCCTGTTAAACCATAAGTCCTTCTATCTCAGAGAAGATCTGTTCGTCCAGATAGAGATGTTGCCGTGCAGCACCGCTTGGACAGGCGGAGACACAAGTGCCACAGCCTTTACAAAGTACCTCGTTGATAACGGATATCGCTTTTTCTTTATCGAAGCTGATGGCAGTATAAGGACAGAGAGAGACGCAGGTTTGACAACCGGAACAGGACTCTTCTTCGATCCAGGCTGTATTCGGTTCGAGCTCAACCTCACCACGATCGATCAGGGCGAGGGCCTCTGCGGCGGCGGCTCCGGCCTGGGCCACGGTATCGGGAATATCCTTAGGCGATTGGCAGGCTCCGGCCAGGAAAATACCGTCCGTGGCGGTAGAAATCGGTGCTAACTTAGGATGTCTTTCCAGGAAAAATCCTTCATTGCTGCAAGAAATATTAAAGATTCTCCGGATCTCATCGGCATCGGGTTGTGGTTCCAGACCGGTCGAGAGGATGACCATATCCACCGGTATCCGCCGTACCATGCCAATGAGTGTGTCCTCAACCCGAATCACCAGTTTGCCCTCCTCGGAAGGATCCAGGGGTACGTCACTGACTTCGGCAACCCGTCCCCGGATCATATGCGCCCCTTCTTCCAGGATCCGGTCGTAAAACTCTTCATATCCCTTACCGAAAGTTCGCATATCAATATAGAAGTTATAGACCTCAGCATTCGTCCGCTCGCGCATCAAGTGGGCAAATTTAAGTGAGTACATGCAGCAAACCCGGGAGCAATATCGATTATGATTTTTGTCGCGCGATCCCACACAATGAATTATTCCCACTGACTTGGGTTTTCCTCCATCCCGTAAAATAATTTCACCACCGGTGGGTCCGGCAGCATTGATCAGTCGTTCCACTTCCAGACTGGTATAAACATTGGCCAGTTTTTTATAACCATAATGCGGGATTTTTTCGGCATCGAAAGATTTAAATCCGGTGGCGATGATAATGGAGCCGACATCGATCTCTTTTATCTCATCCTTTTGGTGATAATCGATGGCCTTTGCTTCGCAGGCATTATCACATAACTCACAGTCGCAGCAACCGGCGCAGGTCAGACAACGATTGGCTTCTTCGATAGCCATCTCTTCCGTGTAGCCCTGGTGTACCTCGTCGAAGGACTTCCTTCTCTCAATCTCAATGGCCGGAATTTCAACCCGCCATTTTACCGGAATGCCCTCGGTGTCGAATTCAAAACTTGGTTCGAAAGGACCTTCCAGTTCCCGACCTTCACTCATATCCTCACTTTTGAGATAACGATCGATAGAGATGGCTGCTTTCCGACCGGCAAACATGGCATTGACCACTACATCAGGACCCGATACACAATCGCCTCCGGCAAAGATACCTTCGATATTTGTTTCCAGAGTAACCGGATCGGCTGCAAATGTATCCCATTGTGTCACAGTCAAACCCAACCGGTCCTTAAGTGTTTCCAGTTCCGGCATTTGACCGATGGTCACGATTACCGCGTCGCAAGGTAGGATAAACTCGGATCCCGGGATGGGCACTGGTCGGCGTCGGCCACTTTCGTCCGGGTGGCCTAAGCGGGTGCGAATGCATTCCAGTCCGGCGACATGCGATGTTCCCATAAATTGACGTGGCATAGCATTGAAGTAAATGCGGATACCCTCTTTTTCTGCTTCCCGGATTTCCAATTCATCAGCCGGCATTTCATTTCTACCGCGGCGGTAAACAATAGTAACCTCTTCTGCATCGGTGCGCAAGGCGGTCCTTGCCGCATCGATAGCCGAATTACCACCGCCAATGACCAGAACCTTGTTACCCAGTTTTACTTTCTCGCCACTGTTCACTCGCTTTAGAAAATCAATACCGCCCCAGATCCCATTCAGGATTTCGTTTGGTATATTTAGGCTGCGCTCCTTACCACAACCAATCGCCAGGTACACAGCCTGATATTTTTCTTTAAGCTGTTTTAAGGAAATGTCTCGTCCGATTTTGGTGTTTAATTTTATGTTTACCCCGGTTTCCTCAATTCGACTGATTTCTTCATTCAGGATGTGACGGGGTAAACGGAATGCGGGAATTCCCATCCAGAGCATTCCACCCGGCATTTGATTCGCTTCATAAATCTGCACCTGGTATCCTCGATGTCGTAATTCGTAAGCACACATTAATCCGGAAGGACCGGAACCAACAATTGCTACTTTTTCTTTTCTTTGAATCGATAGATCAGGCTTGGGCAGATTAAACTGACCAACATGGTCGGTGACAAACCGTTTTAGGGCTGGAACGTTAATGGCGTCATCAACCTTATTTCGGGAGCACATTGACATACACGGATGAGAACAAACCCGACCACAAATTGCCGGAAGGGGATTATCCCGGAGAATCACCTCCAATGCTTCCTCAAACCGTCCGCCGGCGATCAATTTGATATAAGCCTGTGCATTTTGATGCAAGCTGCAGGTCGCCTGGCAGGGAGGCATTCCCTTTCGGGAAATGGTATAGGTGTTTGGTACCGATTGTGGAAAGGGCCGGTAAATGGCCTTGCGGGTTCCCAATCCTTCATCAAATTCAGACGGTATATCCACCGGACAAACCTTTACACATTCACCGCAACCGGTGCAGGCCTCTTCGTTTATAAATCGTGCTTTCTTTTTTACGCTAACTTTAAAGTTGCCTACATAACCATCCACGCCCTCCACTTTGGAATAAGTCATTAGCTCGATATTAGGATGGGCAGCTACCTGGGTCATTTTCGGGGTCAAGATGCAGGCTGAACAATCCAGGGTGGGAAAGGTTTTATCAAATTTTGCCATATGGCCACCAATGGAAGGTTCGCGTTCTATTAAATAAACTTTTTTTCCGGCGTCAGCCATGGTAAGGGCAGCCTGTATCCCGGCAATACCCCCGCCGATCACCATAGTATCCGGATGAACCGGGACCGACCGTTTTTTCAGGGGTTCGTGAAAAAAGACCCGCTTAACGCCTGCGGAGATCAGTGCTTTTGCTTTATCGGTCGCCTGGACTTTATCCAGGGTTACCCAGGAAACATGTTCCCGGATATTTGCCATCTGAAAGAAATAGGGGTTTTCTCCACCATCCCGGACAGCTCTGCGAAAGGTCACTTCGTGCATCAGTGGCGAACAGGATGCCACCAGAACCCGGTTCACACCTAATTCTTTGATATCCTGTTTAATTAAATCTTGTCCCGGATCGGAACACATGAACTTATATTCCCGGGCAATTTCGACATGAGCCAGTGTTTGAGCAAATTCTACGACTTCTGATATATCGACCTTACCTGCGATGTTTGCACCACAGTGACAGATGTAAACGCCAATTTTGATATCACCATTGTTGTTCATATTAATCTCCATGAAAGTTTTTCATAGAACATTCCCGGTTTAAACATTTGCCTGGATTTCCGGTATTTCGATACTTTTCATCAGATCCTTTGGAAAGATGATGGATCTTTTTATTCCCAGTTTCTTTGCCGGAATTCCAAATGCAAGACCAAGAATCTGAGTAAAATAAAGAATGGGTATTTCTTTGATATCATTATATTTCTTTAAAATTTTCCGCTGGTAAGCTTCCAGGTTGAATTGACAAAGTGGACAGACAGTAACGATGCAGTTGGCGCCGCGACGTTGGGCTTCGGAAAGTAAAATATAATTTATCCGTAAACCAACTTCCTCGATGGTACCGGTTAAGGAACCACCACAACATCTGGTTTTCACCGGATAATCTACTGCCTCCGCCCCGAGATACTCGAAAATTTGGTCCATCGTATTGGGGAAACTGGGATCATCAAATTCCTTATAGGGACGAACGATCTGGCATCCATAATATGGTGCAATTTTGAAAGATCTTAATGGAATCCTTACCCGGTTCTGGATTTTTTCAAATCCAACATCATGGAGCAGGACTTCCAGGGGATGCCGTACCCGGGCAGTACCCCGGTAAACCAGGTCGGCAGCGGTAAGCGCTTTATCTACCTTTTCCCGTATTTTTGGATATTCTTTTATATACTTCATGGTCTTTAATAAAACCAGATAGCAGGCACTACAGGGTGCAACCAGATCGAAACCGATTTCTTCAGCGATAGCTAAATTTCTGGCAGAAACCGCAAAAGACATGTTTTCATCGACAGACATATACATCGTTGCACCACAACAATTCCAGTCGGGCAATTCCAGTAATTTCAGGTCCAGGGCCTCAAAAACCGCCAGCAAAGATTCTTCGTATTGTTTTGCCGTTCCCTTAACAGAACATCCCGGATAATATGAGTAGGTTTTCATGATCAAGCCTCCAGTGCTTTGAATATTTTCCGGATTTGTTTACGGTTTTTAATTTTTTCAGTATCGAAGCGCATTCGACCAGTTCTCAGCAGGTTTGCTCCCAATGGTATCATGGCAATCAGACTGGAAAGTCTCGTTTTCATGGCAAGTTTTACCACAAGCCAGCTCTCGGTAATCCGCCCATTTTTCCGAATGGTGTTGGTAAAAAGGCGGGCTAAAATTGGGATGCTAAATTTCTTGCTGGGATAGATCCCCTCCTCGATAGCCCTTCTTTTAAATGCATACATAACATCAGTAATTTTAATGTTTTTGGGGCAAGTGACCAGACAGGCATAGCAAGAGGAACACAACCAGATCGTAAAGCTACTTAGGACCTCTTCTTTAAATCCAGCATCCGCCATGGCAATCAGCCGCCGTGGTGTATTATCCATATAAATACTCATGGGGCAGATACTGCTGCAGGTGCCACATTGAATACATTCCCGGATATGTTCCCCACCCGGAACATCTGAGATCCATTGTGGAAAAGAATGATCCAGCTCATTCTCATATTTTACTTTTCTTCGTACTTCCATTAAAAAACCCTCCAATGGGTATTTTGACCATTTATTGGTCTCAAAAATGGCAAATTGTATGCCCGTAATTTTTGTTAACATGGTTTAATGAACTATTTATCACAAACTACTATAATTACTAGAGGTTATGAAGAAAGGTGTAAAAACCATCTAATAGTTTACTATTGAAAGGGGTGTCTAAAGTATACGGTTAAGCGGGTAAAAAGTAAACTCTCATATCATGATAAGTGTTAATTATATTGGAATTATTAAAAAAAATTTTCTCCTCAGTGGAAATATTTTAGTGAAAATAAAGAAAAAATCTTAATTGTTGAGAAATTAAACATTATATAATATCTTAGATAGAGAAAAATTTTACAATATCATGCGTATCAGAGCTAAATCACACATTGGTGCCTTTACAAGATCATTAAGTTTTAAACTCCTCCTGATCCTTTTAACAATCATGTTTTTATTTTTCGCCTTCTATGTAGTTCTTTATTCAACTATGCAAAAGCGAATCTACGAGCATACAATTGAATTGGGAGCTTATCGGAACAGTGATATTATTAAGAATGCCCTCTATCGACTGATGCTCAAAAATGAACGGGAGGAGCTTTTTAATACCATAAAGATTATTGGTAATGAACCGGGACTAGAAGATATCCGGATTTATAATAAAAAAGGTGAAATTACATTCTCTACACATGAATCAGAAACCGGTACAGTGGTGGATATGAAGGCGGAAGCCTGTTATGCCTGTCATGCGGCTAATGAACCTATACAATCACTGCAGACCGAGGATAAAACCAGAATATATGAAGGGCCCAAGGGTTATCGGATTATGGGAATGATAAATCCCATCAGAAATGCGCCTGAATGCAGCAACCAGGCCTGCCATGCTCATAGTCCCGAACAGACAATTCTTGGTGTTCTCGATGTCCGGATGTCGCTCAATGAGCTGGACCAGGCAGTTTTTCGGACCAGAGTTGCTGCAATTTCCCTCTCCTTTGGCTTAACCATATTGGCACTGGTATTATTTTCTATCATGGTCTATATCATTATTTACCGGCCAATTAAAACACTTCAGGCAGGTACATTAAGGTTGGCTGTTGGTGATCTTGATTACCGGATCGATATGAAGCGCAAAGATGAACTGGGTATGCTGGCACTTTCATTTAATAATATGGCGGAGAATCTGAAAAAGGCTTATCAGGAATTAAAAGATTGGTCCAACAAACTGGAAAAGCGTGTGGATGAAAAAACCGATGAATTGGCGAAGATGCATAAGGGGCTGATTCACGTGGAGAAAATGGCTTCGCTCGGTAAGATGGCGGCATCTGTTGCTCACGAGTTAAATAATCCTCTCGCCGGAATTGTTACTTATTCAAAATTGATTCAAAAAAGGATCCGGAAAAACGGTACTTCGGAAGAAGACCAAAAGAAAATTATTAATGAATTGGAACTCATTAGCTCGGAGTCTATGCGCTGTGGAAATATTGTCCGGAACCTGCTTGCCTTTGCCAGGGAGACTTCGGCAAACTTCCAGGAATTTAATATTGAAGAGATCATTAATCGTGGTTTGGAAATCCTGAGTCATCATATGCAATTAGCCGGTGTGGAATTTGAAAAAAACATTTTGGTAAAATCCAAAAAACTGTTTTGCGACGCCGAACAATTGGTTCAGGCGTTGATCGCATTATTCGTTAATGCGGTGGAAGCCATGCCTGAAGGAGGAACTTTAAATATCACTGTAGAAGACATCCCGGAGACACCTTCCTGGATTAGAATAATGATTGCCGATACCGGTATCGGAATTTCTTCAGAGACGTTGGATAAGATTTTCGAGCCCTTCTTTACCACCAAGGAGGAAAAAAAAGGAGTTGGTCTGGGGCTGCCGGTGGTTTATGGCATCATTCAGCGTCACCAAGGCAAAATCCGGGTAGAATCGGAAAAAGGTAAAGGCAGCACCTTTATAATTGAATTACCCCGGCAGCAAACCGGGTTAGTTGAAGAAAGAAAAGAAGGTGATAAAGATGAAAGTGTATAAAATTTTAATTGTTGATGATGAGTTGTCTGTGCGCACATCTCTGAATGAATGGTTTCTTGAGGAGGGTTTTACCGTGGAAACCGCAGAAAGTGGTGAAGATGCATTGAATAAAATGCATACCGGCCCCTATGATCTGATCCTGCTGGATATTAAAATGCCTGGTATGGATGGCATTACCCTGCAGAAGAAGATTAAGGAGATTGATGAGGATGCCATTATCATCATCATGACTGCTTATGCTTCGGTGGATACTGCGGTTGAAGCACTGAAATTAGGTGCATTCGATTATGTAACCAAACCATTCGATCCTGATGACCTGTCCCAGCTCATCAGAAATGCACTGAAACAGAAAGAATTGACCACGGAGAATGTTCAGCTGAAGGAAAAAATTTCTGAGCTTTCCGGTGTGGATGATATCATTGGCCAGAGCGAAGAAATGAAACGGGTTTTCGAGATGGTCGATACCGTGGCGGAAACCGATTCTACCGTTCTTATCCGGGGTGAGAGTGGTACCGGTAAAGAACTGATTGCCCGGGCAATTCATAGCCGGAGTAAACGGCGATATTTCCCAATTGTGGCTGTGAACTGTGGAGCTATACCAGAAACTCTATTGGAAAGTGAACTCTTCGGACATGAGAAGGGTGCTTTTACTGGCGCTCAATATCGGCGCAAAGGAAAACTGGAATTGGCTAATGGCGGAACACTTTTCCTGGATGAGATTGGTGACATCTCTTTCAAAATGCAGATCGATTTATTGCGGGTTCTCGAGGGTAAAAGATTTACCCGATTAGGTGGATCGGATGAAATCCAAGTTGATTTTCGTCTTATTTGTGCCACCAATAAGAATCTGGAAAAATTAGTTGAGGAAGAAAAATTCCGGGAGGATCTATACTACCGGATTAATGTATTTTCTATTTTTCTGCCACCGTTAAGAAAAAGAAAAAGCGATATTACTATGCTGGCCGGCCATTTTATCCAGAAATATGCCAGGTCCATGGGCAAACCAAAGAAATCAATTGCATCGAATGTACAGGAGATGATGCTGGAATATTCTTGGCCGGGAAATGTGCGCGAACTGGAAAATGCCATTGAACGCGCAATGGTCATTGGCAAGGGACCGGAAATTACCATCGAGGATCTGCCTCTTCATATAAACACAACTGAAAAATCGAATTCCGGTAAAGTGAAGTTATCCGATCTGGAGAAAGATCATATTCTACGCATTTTGGAAGAAACCGGTGGTAATGTAACCAAAGCAGCGAATCTATTGGGTATTGATCGCGTGACCTTATATAACAAAATGAAAAAATATGGTGTTAAACGTTAAGTGGATGAAAAAATATATATTGCATTTATCAACGGTCATTTCCCCCCTTTCTGGAAAAATCTGACCACCGATCTGCGTCGATGCCTGCCTTGCACATTCGAACATTTTGTCATCAATGTTGATTTAAAACTCTTTTACTCAATGGATCGCAATCAATATCATTCAACCCTTTTACTGGCTCAGCTCTTGAAATTCTTACCCGAAGATGGAGAGAAGATTGTTGGCGTCACCGATGTTGACATCTTTATTCCCATTCTAACCTTTCTGTTTGGTGAGGCCCAGTTAGGTGGGAAAGGCGCCCTGGTTTCGACTTACCGTTTAAATAATGATTTTTACGGGTTGCCGACGGATGACCAGCTACTTTACCAGCGGGCTATGAAAGAAATATTGCATGAATTAGGTCATACCTTTGGTCTCATTCATTGCCCGGATTATGAATGTGTTATGAATTCCTCGACCTATGTGGAAAATATTGATTTGAAGAGAAATCGATTTTGTTACACCTGTCAGCGAAAATTGGGTGTCACCTGCGAGGAAGGGTAAATAACAAAATTTATGAAAATATTTGTTTCAGTAACCTTTCGAAGTTATCTGTTCCGATTATTTTTTCCAAATCAACCTGAATATGGCCCCCGTCGGCCAGCGTTTCACCAATGTTAGCCGGAATAGAAGTCTGCAAGCTGTCCCAAAGCAGATTTTTTAACAAGTTTACTTTTTTGATGTAGAATTGCAATCCGGCCAGTTCATTACATTTATTCTGTATTTGCTGACCGATTCCTTTTTTAGACATCTTAAATAAATATTTATCTTCTTCAATCACGTGCTCAAATCCCGTTACCGTAAATTCAGGATTGATCTCTGAAATTTCCCCTCCGATTGGCGCGTGAAGTGGCAATGTTTTTCCTTTGCGGAATATCCAGGCCATCAATTGTCCTTTATGGAACGAGTCTCCCTGTTCAGGTAAAATGATCCGGTCCACCGAAGAGATTGTTTTGACTACCAATTTATCCAGACCAATCAGAATTGAGTCCTCATTTTCCTTCTGGCACCAGAAATAATTGGATTGATAACAATGGTCCAGGTAGAATTTGCACCCCGAAAAAAGTGAAGAAAAATATTGCTGAATCCAGCTGTTTATCTTTTCGTCTTCCCGACTTGCTTCCTTTTTCCGATACTCCGGATGGGATGGGTCATCTTTGTTCTCATGCACTAATATTCCCTGCATTACTTTATCAAATTCACAGGATTCGCATTCAAAATTATGATCGCATAGTTTATAATTGACAATTCCGGCAGACATCCAGATGCATTTTAAGTTTGCTTTATTTGAATTGGATCTCATTTTTTCACCATCTCGCTTTTTGATTCGTTATTCTCGATACAGTTCCATGGATCCTTTTTATTTTGACTTCCCATAACTGGCCACAAAAATATGTGGCCAGTTTTCATTTAGTTAATAAAAAATCTGTGGCAATATCTTCCCAATTTTCGGGTGATATTTCCCGGGCAAAGCCGGAAACCGGTATACCACCATCCTGCATGACTAGGCCCAGTTGGGGTGATATTTTTTCTCTCAGTTTCAAAATTACATTCTCCAACCAGGCGACTGCTACCGGTCCGGATAATAAATTGGACAGGTTTGGTTTCAAATTTTCTACCTCTACTTCCATCAGCCAGCCTTGTTCGTATGGATCCTTGGTTATCAAGTTCGGTGACTGCAGGGCTTCCTGATTGATTTTAACGACCTTGCCTGAAACAGGGGAGAGCATGTCGATTTTCTTATCACCATATTTTAGTTTCCAACCCTTGTTACCCTGTTCCAGAATGGTTCCTTTATCCGGTAACATGATCGCCGATGGCTTCCCCAGTAATTTTTGGGCAAAATCATCGATACCGATGCGGACAATATTCCGATTCTCCGGCATAACCCAACTATGTCCTTGATGATAGTATCTTCCTTTCAGTAAATGAAACCAATCATGATTGGTGACTGGTTGCCGGGCGAGCTTACTTGCCTGAGCAGTGGTAGACCGGTTCATCCAAACCCAGTAAGCTACAAAAAGTATCAGAAATCCAATAACCAGAATATATTCGATGCCTTTAGTGGCAAACATAT
>CAYVKM010000017.1:0-54714 GCA_964452045.1 uncultured Calditrichaceae bacterium | reverse complement strand
AGTATCAGAAATCCAATAACCAGAATATATTCGATGCCTTTAGTGGCAAACATATCTAAATAACCGAAATTTTCCATTCTTCGTTTTCCTCTTCTATTTTTGTGGTTTGCGGTGGTCTCTTGGTTTTTTCTTCGGACCGAGCCCATTCCGGCGACTCTTTCAGGATCGGCATGCGGTTGACAATCCAGCGGAATACCAGAATTTCGCCAAAAATTATCATTAATGTGACCATAATTTCCATCCAGGTGGGATAATATTTAACCGCGGATTGCCAGTTAAAAGCAATCAGTGAGGTATTCAATCTGTTCATCACGATTCCCACCAGGGTAAGAATTGCCGCAATTTTAATGAGTCCGAAATTTCTCCGGCGGACACTTTCCGTGAATAATATTCCGGGAAGCAATACAAAGCCCAGAATCTCGGTAAGAAAGAGGTAACCCAAGGGGGTATTCAGGTAGGAATAGTGCTGGCCATGAAAGAAAACCAGTATTTTTAGAAACAGATAAACGAACATCGTGCCGGCACATATTTTTGCCAGACTCAAAACGATTCCATAGTGTGCTGCATGATTTTGCGGACTAATCTGATGTCGGAATACTCTTTGACTTATGCTGCCCTCGAATATGACCATTGATAACCCGGCAAAAATACTGGAAACAAAAAACAAGACTGGAATAAATTCGGTGTACCATAAAGGATGAATTTTACTTTTCGCGATCAGAAATAAGGCGCCCAATGCGGATTGATGAAGTGTGGATAGGGTGATACCGAAGATAACCACTCCGACGGTAAGGGTACCCAGGATCTTACGGATTCTTTTCCATCCCAGCCACTCAGCCACAGCCGGTGAAAATTCAATGAATTCGGCCATCATATACAACATAAAATGCCAGGCTACCAGAAACATCACCGAACTGACTCCGAATGAATTACCGATAATCGGATTGACAATATTCCAGGGACGTCCCAGATCGAAAACCAGTGCCCCGGCATAAAAAGCATAGGCCAGAAAACCATTTAGCACAGTTACCCGAATAATTGGGTGATATTTCTTTATTCTCATAATGTAAACCATAAAGCAAAGAACATAAGCACCCCCGGCAAATGCCACACCGGTAATGACATCGAAACTAATCCAGAGTCCCCAGGGGTATTCCTGGGATAAATTCGTAACCGAACCCAATCCTTTGGCAAAACGAATAATCAGTATCACGATACCGGTCATGATGATCACAAAGGATAAAATATTGAAAGGGGTTAGTATTGGTCCTTTAGGTTTTAATTCACTCAAAAAGAATTTAATAAATTTTTTAAATTCCGATTTTACCAATGAAACGGTTCCTGTTCTATTATCCATGGAGTTCCTCGCTTTCTTCTCTCGTTTCATTTTCCTTAGCAGAATTGTGAAGCGCCAGTAAAAATGCCGGCCACAAGGTCAGAATAACAGGAACACTATAAAGGAAGCCTTTAGTGTATTCTGCTGGTGGTTTTTCTCCAACTTTGTTTTTAAAACCAATCTGTTCAAATGGTACGGCTGACAGATACAGCCATCCGGTACCGCCTACCTCATGCTCTCCATAAATGTGGTGAACATAATCATCCGGGTTCTGATAAATGCGTTGTCTGGCAATGTCCAGGATTTCACGCCGGTCACCATAGATTATAGCTTCGGCCGGACAATTTTCCACGCAGGCTGGAATTTCACCCTCTTGAAGACGAGACCAGCACATAGTACATTTTTGAATTTTAGGAATGGGACTATCATACTCAAACTGCGGTATACCAAACGGACAGGCAATCATACAATAACGACAGCCCATGCATTTGTTTTCTCTCCAGATTACCGGACCTTCTTTGGTTTTATACATTGCTTTGGTTAGACAGGCCGATGCACATGCTGGTTGATTGCAGTGCATACATTGTCTCTTAACAAATACTTCGCCCTTTTCTGTATCAAACCGATTAATAACTGAATATTGAGTCAGAGAAGGTTTACGTTCTTTTTCCAAAACCGAGTCGTCCAGGTCGGGCTCAGGTAAATTATTTTGCATGGCACAGGCCTCTTCGCAGCTTCGGCAGCCTACACAGCGCGTTGTATCCACCAAAATAGCTTTAAACTCAGTGGATGCCGGGACGTTTTCTGCTTTCAAAGGAGAGCTCTTTAGCAGAGCTGTTCCGCTGGCGACGCCAAATGCCTTCAAAAAGTCACGTCGATCCATTAAAATTCCTTTCTATTTTCCATGAAAGAGTTCAGAAAATTAAGAGAGCAGATTCGCCTTCCTAATTAAGAAAACTATGTTCAAATTCCTTCCAAAATTTCTCATCAAATTTGGACATGATCCCGATTGGCAGATCGCCACCATCTGCCATAGTTGAACCGAGTTCGGTTTGGGGCAGATTTTTCATGAAGAAGCTTTTCACTTCTTCGTACCTGGTGTTTATCCAGTTTTTGGTTTTGTCAGCGATAATCCATCCGGGAATTTCTGAGGAAACTTTTTCGGGTTTAATGGCATAAATCCAGTTCTGGCTCAATTTGTCCCAGGTGCTGATTTCCTGAAACTCAGGATTGATAGCAACGATGGAACCCTGCACCGGAGATTTGAGATCAAGTAATTTTGATCCTTTTCGTACTTTTAAGAGTGAACCACCTTTGCCAATTTTCTGACCTTCGGGAATTGTTTTAATTTCATCCGGATTACCAATCAAACCCAATAGCATCGGTTGAATTCCCAGCAGGAGGTTGCCATTATCAAGAATTTTGGACCAGGTAAAACCGGGCTGCAGAAATACGCCATTTAGTATTCCCGGCATGGTTTTCGAGATATAAAGATTTTCGGGTTCAGCCTGTTCCACTGTAACCCTTTTCCGCCTTCTCTGGATAAGATAGTCGATGGTAATGAAAAGTACGACGCTGAGTACGACAAGTAAGAATACCATATTTATTCCTTTCTTTTTTTGATTCCAAATGGTATTACTGTTGTACGAATAACAAAATGAGTGCCAAGTAATATTTTATTTGCTTAAACTTTTAATAATAAATGAATTGGGTGAGAGTGCTAAATAACCAGGAGCAAATCAAAATCGTTGAATATATTTACGGATTTTTTTCAGGCTTTAGATATAACTGTGTTAAATATCTAAAAATTAGAGATATAAATCGTGTAAATAAATTCAACGTTTAATATTGAATATATTTACAGTCATGATTTTGTATTGTAGAATAATCTAACAATTATTCTGATTAGATTTCCAGAAGTGTTTAATTCTTAAGGTTCTTAGAATAGGAAATAATGAGAGGGGAATATTAACTAATCGATATGTTTTTTGGATTAGAAATGTCCTTTTTTCTTAAAGAAATTCTTAAAGAAATCCTGGCCCACACCCGAGTGACGGTATTTATGTCTCAGGTAAATAAACCCGACAACCATTCCACCCAGATGGGCGACATGGGCAATACCATCCTGGCTGTATGCAGATAAGAATTCTATAGCTCCCAATATCAAGGCCAAATATTTCATTTTTATGGGGAAAAGCAGATAAAGATACACATATCTATCGGGAAAGAATAAGGCGTAGGCCGCTAATATGCCATAGATTGCTCCGGACGCACCGATAGTTGGGATCATTGAACCCCAGTTGAAAAGTGCGGTGGAGATCCCTGCGGCAATTCCGGTCAGGAAGTAGAATTTTAGGAATTCCTTTGTTCCCCAGGTTCTTTCCAATTCCACTCCGAACATCCATAGGGCAAACATATTGAAAAAAATATGTCCAAAGCCGCCATGCAAAAACATGTAGGTAGCAAATTGCCAGATAAAGAGTTTTTGAAAAGCGAGATATGAATGTAAGCCGAAAAAGTAAATCATGTAATTATTCAATGTAGGCGCCAGAAATTGCAAAAGAAAGACTGCAACATTTGCAAAAAGTAAATTCTTTACCCCTGTGGTCATAAAACTAAAATTTGATTGATAATACATATTTTTTAGCCCTGTCCTTTAATATGCTTTGGCAAAAATTACCCGACCTTCTGAATCTTCCCCACAAAGAATGCACTTGCCCTTTTCTTTTTTCTGGTCGAATGGAATACTTCGAATCGTAGCTTTAGTTTCTTCTTTTATCTGAAGCTCACATTTTTCCGAGCCACACCAGTGGGATTCAATAAAACCTCCCTTATCTTCCAAAACCCTCTTAAATTCGTCATATTCATCAATCCGGAAGGTATTCTCTTCTCTGAATTTTAATGCTCTAGCGAACAGATCATTCTGCATTTTATCCAGTACTTTCTGTACTTCTTCATTTAAGTTGTTAATACCTGCAGAAATTTTTTCCCGGTTGTCCCGTCGAACCAGCATCACCTGGTCGTTCTGTACATCGCGTGGCCCGATTTCAATCCGCAGCGGTACACCCACCATTTCCCATTCATTGTATTTGTAACCGGGTTTGTACTGTTCCCGGTCATCTAATTTCACCGAAAATTGATTTCGGAGTTGCTGGTAAACTTTTTGAGTAAATTCAAAAATTTCATTCCGATTTGTCTCCTTCCAAATCGGGATAATTACAATTTGGGTCTGGGCCAGTTTCGGTGGAATAATAACGCCGTTATCATCCCCGTGGGTCAGAATAAGGGCACCAATCAGCCTGGTGCTTACACCCCAGCTGGTAGCATATACAGATTTAACCTGACCATCCTTATCCTGGAAGCTGACATCAAAGGCTTTGGCAAAATTTTGCCCCAAATTGTGCGATGTCCCGGCCTGTAAAGCTTTTCCATCCTGCATCATCGCCTCGATACTGTAGGTATGCAAAGCGCCGGCAAATTTTTCTGATTCGGTCTTACGTCCGGTTATTACCGGCATGGCCAGATAGTCTTCAGCAAATTTCCGGTATATTTCCAGAATTTTTAGTGTCTCTTCTTCTGCTTCTTCAAAGGTTGCATGGGCGGTATGGCCCTCCTGCCAGAGGAATTCGGTTGTTCGTAGGAATAACCGGGTCCGCATTTCCCATCTTACCACATTCGCCCATTGATTCAACAGGATTGGTAGGTCCCGATAAGACATGATCCATTTTTTGAACATACTCCAGATGATAGTTTCGGAAGTAGGTCTTATATAAAGCGGTTCTTCCAGTTTCTCACCACCACCGATGGTTACAATTGCGCATTCCGGAGCAAAACCCTCCACATGCTCGGCTTCTTTTTTCATAAAACTTTCCGGAATAAACAGCGGGAAATAGGCATTAACATGACCGGTTTCTTTAAACATCCCATCCAGAATCTGCTGCATTCCCTCCCAAATGGCATATCCATTCGGTCGGATGACCATACACCCTTTTACCGGAGAGTAATCAGCCAATCGGCCCTGAATAATTACATCGGTATACCAGCGGCTATAATCTTCACTTCGTGGGGTAATACGTTCTGCCATTAAATTTTGCTCCTAATGCCAATTCAGTTTCTATTATTTTTAATAAAACTAATTTTCGTTGATGCTCAAAGTAAAAAGTTTGTATATCAAATGATCGCGTGTTTGTTCAACCTGATTTTGAAACTGCGAATTTATGAGGCTTTGTTTACGAAATCAATCAAAAACTTGTTTCCAGT
Source organism: uncultured Calditrichaceae bacterium (assembly GCA_964452045.1). GTDB lineage: Bacteria > Calditrichota > Calditrichia > RBG-13-44-9 > RBG-13-44-9 > CAYVKM01. The sequence goes on along the minus strand of CAYVKM010000017.1, from coordinate 49,118 downwards.
AGAGATGGACTAAAAGATTTTGTAATAAATAAATAGTCACGTTAAAATGAATTCGCTTCAGACAGTAGATTAATCAGTCGATTTGCTTTCTTAAAGTCTTCCAGTCGAAACCCCAGTTGAGGGTCTAGTTGAATCGGATCCCCCTTTTCAAGCTCTTTAATCGATACCCAACGGTACTCACTGTGTTCCTCTGATAATTTAATTTCTCCAGCTCTGATTTTTACCAGATAATCAATTGACATCAAGGGTTTACCTCTCCAGTCACCAAACCATACATCAACCGGAGCTAATATTTCTACCTCAAGATTTGTTTCTTCTTTAATTTCCCTGACTATCCCTTTATTGGGATCTTCATCTTTAAACAATCGTCCCCCGGGAGGAGCCCAGATGCAGGGCTTGGTATTGCGTTTGAGTAATAGATATTTATTTTGTTTAATAATATAGGCAGTTACGGCCACCTTATGGGTATAATTATTATGCTCCATATCTGTTGGTTCTCAATTAATTTCAAATGCTTCTCTAATCTCCTTTGGGATGGCAATCGGACGTCCTGTTAAATTTGTAAACACCCAGGTTACCTTTGCCTCAGCTGCCAATTTTTCATTTTTTGCTTCATAAATTTGTTGGGAAAATGTACCGCTGCTATTTTTAGATTCACTGGTAAAGGTTTTTATGAGAACCTCCTGTCCGGTATATAAAGGAGAGATATAATCAATCTCAATTCTACGAATCACCACCAAAAATCCGGAAGATTTCATTTTTTCCAGAGTAAATCCTTTTTCCAATAGCGCAAACATCCTGGCAAATTCCAGGTAATTTAAATAAACAGCATTGTTTACATGTCCGTATGAATCGCATTCATAACTTCTGACAATGAATTTGACCGTAAAAACTTTCATATTTTTATCCTGAACGGTATGTTATTTTTCTTTTTAAAGAATATAAATATAAGGATAAGGTCAAATAATTCTGATGTAAAATTTAAAAAAATAATGGCATGCTTCACCGGATTATCAGAAATTGGTCATATTTTTTAAAGCTATGACAGCATTGTTCTTTTTATGTCTTTATTATGAGGGAAAATTGTAGGTTATGAATTTACGATTCACTGAAAATTATCCGGAGGTTGCGGCCGGATTTAATATTGACATTAAAAGAATTCTCTATTCGGGTAAAAGCTCCTTTCAGAAGATAGAGGTTTTTGAAACGGAAAAATTCGGCCGGATGCTGGCGATCGATGGATGCATCATGTTAACCGAGCGGGATGAATATATTTATCATGAAATGATTGCCCACGTTCCTTTATATACGCACCCCAAACCGGAAAGAGTTCTGGTAATTGGCGGTGGAGATGGCGGGACGGTCAGAGAAATTGTAAAACACCAGGAAGTTAAAGCGGTGGATCTGGTGGACATCGACAGACGAGTAAGCGAGGTATGTTTGGAGTTTTTTCCGACGATTTCCCGGAAATTATTATCGGAACGTGTGAATTGTCATTTTGAAAATGGCGTGGAATTTGTCAAAAGGGTGGAGAAACTATATGATCTGATAATTATCGATTCCACTGATCCGATAAATGTGGGAGAAGGCTTATTCACTTCGGATTTTTATCATAATTGTTATAACATCCTGGCAAAGGATGGGATATTGGTGAATCAGGCTGAGAGTCCCATTTTTTCCGGCCATTGGGTTCGATCCATTTCTGAAAAGCTTAAAAAATCTTTCCCGATTGTTCGATTCTATGGTGCCAATATCCCGACCTATCCATCCGGATTCTGGATGTTTGGTTTTGCCAGCAAGAAATATGATCCAAAAAATCTTTTTCAAGAGCAAAAATTTATTAAGGACAAATTAAATCTCAAATATTATAATGCAGAAGTCCGCCAGGCATGTTTTGCCCTGCCAAATTATGTAAAGGAATTAATTAATGATTAGTCATTTGATAGTAAAAAATGGCCATTACGAAGGCTGTACTTCAACTTTCGATGATGCGGAAATTGTTCTATTCGGAGCCGGTTTTGATGGGACGTCGTCATACCGACCGGGCTCCCGTTTTGCCCCAAATGCTTTAAGAAGTGAAACTCTGCTTTCCCAGGAAGATTATAGTCCCTACTTCGACATGGACATCAAGGATAAGAAAATACATGACCTGGGCAATATTGAGGTAGTTTACGGAAATACTGGTGAAACTCTGGCCCGTATTGAAAAGATCTCGCAACACATTATCAACAGCGGTAAAAAACCGTTTTGCATTGGAGGGGAGCATTTGGTGACCCTACCGGTTGTAAAACCACTTTTGCAGAAATATCCGGAGCTACACCTGATACAATTGGATGCTCATCTTGATCTCATGGATGAGCTTTTTGGTGATAAATACTCGCATGGTACGGTAATGAGGAGAATATTTGATCTGATGAAGCAGCCATACCGGATTCATCAGGTAGGAATTCGCAGTGGTCATAGGGATGAATATGCCTTTGCTAAATCCAATACAAAGTTATATCCATTTAATTCTGAGGAATTTCTAAAGAATTTGGACGCACTCTCTGATAAACCGGTATACCTTACAGTTGATCTTGATATTTTTGATCCATCCCTTATTCCGGGCACCGGTACGCCCGAGGCCGGAGGTATTTTTTTCCAGGAATTTATTTCGATATTAAAGCATATAAAGGATATGAATTTTGTTGGTGCGGATATGGTGGAATTGACACCGCAGATTGATCCGACAAATGTCTCTACGATTGTTGCCTCAAAAATCCTGCGGGAACTCCTGCTAGTCGTATAAAATACTACATAATAAGTTGTGTTAAGAAGTTCGATTTGTAAGTTTTTGTCTAGTATTTTCTACATTCAATATCGTTGAATTTATTTCTATCATCCGGCCACGGAATAGCAAATTTCAAAAAATTTTTATGAAAAATTGGAATAAGCCGATAATTATCATGGGTTTAAAAATTTCGTATTCTTTTACCAAATGATATGGAACTGAAAGAGCTCGAACAGAAATACCAGGCGGGTGTCAAAATAATCCAGGAAAGGGGCTATTATCCTCGGCTGCTTGATGAAGCCCATTATCTTATCAAGTATATCGATTCGCAATTTTTTTTAGAATTATTCAGTGAAAATTTGTTCTGCGATATCCGGGGGGTTTTTGGCTCCTTTGTCCGGCAGGACCTGAAAAAAGTATACCAGGATATGAAGGGTAATCCAACCATCCCTATTGGTTTCTATCTTGAACAAAAATACATGAATTTGGTTATTCTCCAAAAATGCGCATCGAATATAAGATATCAGGTAAAATCATTAATCCGTCTGCGTAAAGTTAAGGAATTATCTTTTAAGTCAAGATTTTTTACCGAAGTTTCTCGCAAAATGGAAGGGGAAATTCAAGAGAACTATAAATTGCTGGAGCGAAATTATAAGATTTATTTTCGGGAAAGATTTTCCAGAAAACCCAGTAGTGAGGATAAAATTTCTCTCAAATGTGTCGATGAAACAGCAGAATTATATGATAAACATTTTATGAAAGTGCTAAATCGATTTATAACATTGAGCCAGGCTATAAATTTTGTCCAGGAAGTTTTCAACCATTACCTGGAAATAGAGATCCGGAATCATTTAGCGACGGTATTCTATGAAAGGCAGGATAAACTGGACAGAATCATTGATTATTTTATCAATGACTTAAAGCGGAATTTTATTCATACTATGTCCCGGCATTTGCGAAAGGGCAGAAGTTTCGAATGGATCCGGACTGGCTTACAACAATTTATCGACAGCGATAGATTTGAATTACTTTTACGAAGGGTGATTTTACAAACTCTTTCCATCATTCGTCGCAATAATTCTCAAAATGGGATAAAAAATTTAAAGAAGTAAAGCGAAACCCTTTACTACCCTGAATAGTTATCTCCACTTAAACGCGTCTTTAGAAATTATAAATCAGCGGACTGTTCTCTGCCTCAAAAACCCCCTTCATTCTGTTTTTACCGGAAGAAAACATCAGATAACTATATTTTCCGTAATGACTCAATAGCGAGCCGACCCGTCCAATGTTTTTATCCTTTCCTAACAGGATGAAGCAATAGTCAATCCCCGGATTGTTTTTAGCCCTGGCCATCATTATAAACATATCTTCCGGAGCAGGAACTTGCTTTCCCTCGAATTGTAACGTATTATCCTTTACCTTTAGTTGTTGAGTGGCAGAATAATCTATGGAATTCCACAGGGAATTTTCTTCCGGACTACCAAGAATATAAAAGGAATTACTATCCAGTTCTGTCTCGGTAATTTCCGATGGTTCCTTTATAACCGTTTTTTCCTCCATCCCCTCTGCGAAAGTGTTTGCGAATGCTTTATATGCTTCCAACTTTGAATCTGAACAATTATCAGGCAATACCAGAATTGCATTCTCCTTTGCAAATATTTCGGCGAGAGTCGGCGGAATCTCATTGACATCCAGTTTACGGAAGACATCAAAATCTGGGTCGATGGCTAATTGGGAAGGTTTTCCAATAAGTGTAATATTGTAATTTTGTTGTTCCTCATTCAACCAAATATCGGTCCTGGTTTGCTCTGCTCCTTCATATTTGATGGACAAGGGGATATAAAGTTTATATTTCCCATTTAATTGCTGGAGGTTAAAGTCCAGTTGCTGACCTACTGTTTTTACGTCTTTAAGGACTAATTTTGGTGCGCCCTTTTGATATACCCACTGCTCGAAGAACCAGGCGTAATCCTGACTCGTTGTACTTTTTACAGTATTCTGGATGTCTTTCCAGGAAGCTTCCTTGAATTTAAAATCCCGGTAAAAATTGCGAAATGACTGATAGAAAAGGGAATCTCCAATTATTTTTCGTAACTGATGGAAAACCATGGCACTTTTACCGTATCCTAATGCCCGGGAGGCGCTCTCCGTGCGCTCGCGAAATTCGGAAAGGGGACGATCATATTTTTCAGTCACATAAACGGTAAAATCCCGGTCCAGATCTCTTCGATATTGCATGGCCTTTTCCGGACTTTTCATCTCCTTATAGTGATAGTCCGCATAATAGGTGGTGAGACCTTCGCACCAATTACCACTCTCATAATTCACATACACCGAGTTTCCCCACCAATTGTGGGTAATCTCGTGGCCGAGCGAGGTATAGATAATAAATGGTAACCGAATGACCTGGCTTCCTAAAAGTGTGTATGACGGCATTCCATAACCGGTGGGAAAGAAATTTTCTACCACTGCAAATTTGGAAAATGGATAGGGCCCGATCAGCTTGTCATACATCGGAATATATCGCTGACAAGCCTGCAGATAAGATGGTGCCAGATCCTGTGATTGTGGGAAAAAATAGGTTGAAATCGAAACGTCGTCAAATTCTGCATTTTTTATTTCAAAATTTGAACCGACCAGATGTATCGCATCAGCCGGATAATTTATTACCCATTTTACTTTCCGGTTATTCTCATCAGTCTGCTCAAAAACTTTATCACCCTGGGTGATAATCGAAAGACTTTTGGGTGTGGTTACTTCGATAGAAAAATGAGCCAAATTTTCTGGTAAATAAGGATACCAAAAATATGATGGGCTGAGAAACACACCTTTATCTCCGATATATCCTTTTACTTCGTAAGCGATATATTCCCGGGAAAATGCAGCTTTATCAACCGAATCCTGAGCCGAAAGTGTATAGTTAACATTAATTACTGCTTCCGCTTTGGGTTCGGTGAGAAATACAGTGATTTGCATCGCACTTTTATAGCTGTTCTCAATTGTAGAATCCGGTTTGTCAAAATACTTTTTCAGGTCAAAGTTAGTCTGACTTTGAAAATTCGCCTCTTCATCATCAATAAATACTTGCTTGATCTTAGCCTGATTGTTCATCAAGAAAGAGATTTCCTGAAGATTTTTATCAGATTTCATATTAACCAGTGCGGAAATATCCGCATCGCTTTGGCTGGGATCAATATTCACATTTAAATTATAATTTTCGAAATGGTACGGAAGGAGAGGTTTAGCGGTTTGACCGCAACTCATTACAAGCATCACAATAAGACTAAAGTATAATAAGTATTTCATTATAAATCCTCTATTTATTAATTGTCTAATTTGGTTGTTTATTTTCTATTTGTCCCACCTCTTTAATTAATTCGCTATCTTCGGGCAAGTATTGTCGCATATAACTCCGACTGATTTCCCAATACTTGTGTGCCTCAGTTTCCAGTCCTTGCGAGTAAGCTAAATCCCCTTTGGACCAGTATATATTGGCTAACACCTCATCCCAATTTTCGAACTGCATAAGCATTTCATCAAAAAGATTATCCGCGAAATAAAAATTTTTACTGTTCAGGATATATTTTTCGGTAATTCTATAACCCTTTATATCATAAGGATCGTGCAAAAGCATTTTTCGGATGGTTGTTTCAACCGCGGGAGTGTTATTGTCTGAGAGATAATAGTTAATCAAATCGATATAGGCATCTTGTTTCTCCGGAATCGATTGGATGCATTCTTTGAGCAATGTATGAAATTTATTAAGTTCTCCAAGCTCCTTAAGGGAGTTGGCGGCCAGACGCTTTGCATTGTAAATCTGATAAATTTTATCCTTATTGAATTTTTCCAAGGCGCGTGCTGCATAGTTATATGCACGAGTGAACTCTTTCTTTGAATAACTGATTTCAGAAAGTTTTAAGAGCGATGGTGGATCTTCAACTTTATCTGTTACATTTTTTAAAAAGTATAGTTCAGCTTTATCAGTTTGATCTTTGTTCAAATAATAAATACCCAGCCAGCGATTCACATCTATGCTCAGATATCCAAGATTAAGTGCTTTTGAATAGTTATTATAAACCTTTTCCTCTAGTTCGCTGACTAAATTTTCCGGAGCAAAATCAAAATTTTTAAATTCCTGAAATTGTAAATTATAATAATCCCCTAAAAGTTTAAATGCCCAACCATAGTTTGGATAGTTGTTGTTAATCTTTCTTAATATTCTTTGCGGATAACGTAATTCCGCCATTTGAATATTTAGAATAGTATCCGCCTGATTTGTTTTTTGGACGATTGGCTCATTTCGCAGATAGAATATTTTAAACGACTCATGACTAGAGTAATTTTGCAATCCATTTTGGACCATTCGGCAGGCCCAGAACTGTTTGAAACTAATTTTCTGTAATCTGTTTTCCAGCAAACGTTGGACGGAAGCATATTGTTTTTGTTCTGAAAGCTCGTTTATTTGCTTCAAGAATTTTACACTATCTTCCGTAGTGGATTGAGATAAAACGTGAGTAGTTGAGCAGAAATAATTGTAGAATAGTTGGAGACCTAAAATTAAAAATAAATTAGACCTAAATAATTTTATCAAATTTAATCCGGATTTAAAGTTTCAGAATCTACTATCAACAGACAATTTAAGATATGTGTTAGTTTACAAATTTGTTTCCTGTTACTTGAAAATTAGTCCCTTCATTGTTTATAGCCAATCTTCCGGAGGAATTCTTTTCGATGTGCAATGTCTTTTTCCTTTTCGATGCCCAGTGGGGATTGGCCGTCAATAACTCCTAATATTGCTTTCCCATTATTGGACTCGGCAATGACAACTTGCACCTGATTTGCCGATGCGCAAAAGATTGTACATACTTCGGGTACCATCTTAATTGCGTTTAGAACATTAATTGGAAAAGCATTTTTTAAAAAAATGATGAATGAATGTCCGGCACCGATATCCATGGCATTTTTTTGTGCGAGTTGGATCATTTCCTCATCATTCCCTGTCCATCGAACCAGACGATCCTGGGATGCCTCACAAAAGGCGATGCCGAATTTCACCCCGGGTACAGTTTGGATGACGGTTTCATAAATATCTTCTACGGTTTTTATAAAGTGACTCTGGCCAAGGATAAAGTTAACCTCAACAGGTTTTGTGATATCAATAGTTTTTATTTCCATGTAAACAACCCTCATAATTTTTTGCCCATCAAAATTTAAGGTGCGATTGTGTTTAATGCAATGCAGGAAGTAGAGGAAAATTAATAAAATGTATACTTTAATATTAAAATGAGCTTATTTATCTAACCCTTTCAAGAGCGTGGGGTTTTGTTTGATCATTTCCAGATAATCATAATAATTTTGTTTGGTCCCCAAATCATACCAATTTCCGGTGTGAACATAAACAGATATCTTAATTTTTTTTTCAAGGGCTTTGAGAAATAAATCTTCGATGATTGAGGAATATTGAGGTGTTAAATATTTACGTGCCCTTTCAGACAAGATTTGATATCCCATAAATATGCCACTTTTTGCTTCTTTTGGGATTGTCTCACCTTTTTTTAAAAAACCAGTTAATGCTCGATCTTCATCATAGGTGACTAAACTATAATTCTTATTGTCATAAGAGGGATAGACGGCGATAGTGGCGATGTTTTGATGTTCCCTAAAAAATTCAAATAATTTTGGGATTGAAATGTCTGATAAAACATCTGAATTTAGGATCAATATATCCTGCTGAATAAAATATGGTTCGGCCTTTGCGATTCCTCCCGCCGTTCCAAGTATTTTCGGCTCATCACTGAAAATAAATTCAACATCGTCAGACCGAAATTTTTCCAGGTGTTGCTTAATTTGTTTTCCTTTATAATGGAGATTAATAACAATTTTTTTAAATCCATGGTTAATCAATTTCTCGATGCTTAAATCAAGAATAGTAGTATCCCCGATTGGAAGCAGTGGTTTGGGGAGATGCGCAGTAAGATGTTCCATTCTTGTCCCAAGTCCGGCGGCCAGAATCATGGCAGTATCAATTTTGTTTTTATTCATCACGAATATATAAAATTGTAGATTTTCAGTTCTGACATTTAGATTGATTTAATATTGCCATAAATATATATTTAATTTATAAATAAATTATATTAAAGGAAACCAAATATGAAACGTGTGCTGGTAACCGGTGGTGCTGGGTTTATTGGATCTCACTTATGCAAGCGATTATTGAATGAGGGCAATGATGTACTTTGCCTGGATAATTTTTTCACCGGAAGTAAAAGCAATATCGTTGATTTGTTGGATAGGAAGAATTTTGAAATTCTTCGCCACGACGTCACTCAGCCTGTTTTGTTGGAGATAGATCAGATTTACCATTTTGCCTGTCCTGCATCGCCGGTCCATTATCAGTATAATCCGGTTAAAACGATAAAAACCAACGTTATGGGTACGATAAATATGTTAGGGCTTGCTAAAAGGGTAAGGGCAAGAGTGATGCTTGCCTCGACCTCGGAGGTCTATGGCGATCCCAAAGTTCATCCTCAAACTGAAGATTATTGGGGACATGTCAATCCCATCGGAATTCGAAGTTGTTATGACGAAGGAAAAAGGGTGGCTGAAACCTTGATGATGGATTATCACCGGCAAAATAAAGTAGATATTAAAATTATCAGAATTTTTAATACCTATGGACCCAATATGGCGCCAAATGATGGACGTGTAGTTAGCAATTTTATTATGCAAGCTTTAAAAAAAGAAGAAATTACTATTTATGGGGAGGGTAATCAGACAAGGTCTTTTTGCTATATTGATGACTTGATTGAGGGGACAATTCGAATGATGAATTCAAATAATTTTACTGGTCCGGTGAATATTGGAAATCCTCATGAATTTACCATTATCGATCTGGCAAAAAAGGTAAAGAAAATGACCGGTTCTAAATCGAAAATAAAATTTCAGCCGTTGCCGCCTGATGATCCGATTCAACGTCAACCGGATATCACTCTTATCAAGAATAATTTAGGCTGGGAACCAAATATTTCCCTCGATGAAGGCCTAAAAAATACAATTACATATTTTGAGTCGCTTCTCTCCTACTCTTCAATATCATCGGATTATTAAATTGGACAACCGACAATGGATTCTTTTAAAATTGGCCATTTTACAGATCTAAAACGTGGGACTGGCTGCACAGTTATTCTCTGTCCCGAAGAAACCAGGGCTTCAGCTTATGCCAGGGGGGTATCTCCCGGTACACGTGAGTTTGCACTTTTATCACCCTTTCGAAAGGTGGAGCAAATAAATGCGCTATTTTTAACCGGGGGAAGTGCATTTGGATTGGATGCTGCAGGCGGAGTTATGCGTTATCTCTCAGAAAGGAATATCGGTTACCACACAGTTCTCCGACCAATCCCTATTGTTCCGGCAGCAGTGATATATGACTTGCCCGTTTTGGATGTAAATGCGTTCCCTACCAGTGATGATGCATACCAAGCATGCAGAAGTGCTTCCAGTTTTCCAACGCCTCAGGGGAATATTGGCGCAGGCACTGCCGCCACAATCGGAAAATGGGCAGGCGTAGAATCTATGATGAAAGGTGGATTAGGGTATTTTCAACTAAATTATGAGCATATTGAGATCAGCGCTATATCTGTTGTAAATGCTGTTGGAGATATTTTAGATCAGAAAGGAAATGTCCTGGCTGGCGCGTACAGGGTAGGCAAATTCATCGCTGAGGAAAATCCGCTTTATCGCTGGCAACCCCCCAATCCCGGATTTGGAGAAAATACTGTTTTAATCGCATTAATGTTCAATTGTCATTTGTCAAAACTTGAACTGCATTATCTATCTGAGCGAGCGCATAATGGCATAGTGCGTACAATTAAACCGGCACATACTCGCTATGATGGCGATGTAATTTTCTCAATGTCTCATGGATCAGAATCTGCCGACCTCGATCTTTTGACAGAGTTGGCCATTGAGGCTACGCAGCAAAGTATTATCAGCGCTGTGAACGAAGCCGAAGAGCTGGGGGGTATTATCGGTTTAAAGAATATTTCATAAATTTTGTTCTCAAAATATTTTAATCTCCTCGTTGAAGCTAAACAACCCTATTTGGAATTCCCACTCAAATTATTAGTACTTTCAGGGAAAGAACTAAACTTCGTCAGGTATTTGTTGAATTAAAGACATGCTGTGCTTAATCTGATCGTCTAAAATTCATCAGGTGTTGACAATTTAGCCTCCACTTCCCAAAAAGTGTCGACAATCGAGACACTTTTTAATTTAACTTCTTGTGGTAATAATTTTGGTGTGGCTGAAACCATTAATTCTAAAGGAAATTTACACCAATAAAAAATTGCCGTTATTTCGGCATGAAAATTGTAAAATATGTTATTGGAATTTGGAATGATAAAAATGAATATTGAATACTCTCTTCAAAATATTTATCGATATCAAAAAATGGAATCTGGAATATTAAAGAGATCAATTTCGATTTATGAAGCTTTGGCCTTATGGTTGAGTGAGGAAAATGTTGAAGTTGACAAATTTGAAAATTTGCTAAAAGACGCTTACGATAAAATGATAAATTATAATTGAGGAAATGGAAATGCAAAGCCACACGGAGTATCAGAAACAACAGTACGATGAAATTCATGTTCTATACGAGAAATTGAATCAGGAGAAGAATTCAGAAGTTTCCTTAACAGAAACGGTGATTACCTGGTTAACAGATGGGTATGCCGAAGAATTTCGCAGACGTTATTTAAAAAGTGTCATGTTGTAAAACAGAAAGAACGCCTCCATACCTTAACATAAATGAATGGGTCTCCTCCAAGAAGTAGGTTAGTTTTTCAGGCTAACCTACTTCTTTATTACCAATGAATTGAACTATTATTCTCCTTTTACGTGGCCGGTTATCACAATCAATTAAAATTAATTGTTGCCAGGTACCCAGAAGTAGCCTTCCTTGCTTAAAGGGGACGGTCAGGCTTGTTTTTATAAGTGCCGACCGAAGATGTGCATGTCCATTTCCATCATGCCATGTTTTATCATGGTGATAATTTCTGTTGGCGGGAATTAGATCGTCAAGAAATTCGGGCAGATCCCTTAATAAGCCCGGTTCATATTCTATTGTCGTTAATGCAGCAGTACTTCCTGGAACGAAAATAGTAGCCTGACCTTCGCTAAAATCAGATTTATTTAAAAAGTTTCCAATAATACTGGTAATATCTATTATGTCAGAATTTCCTTGGGTATCAACAAAAAATTCCTGAGTTTCTATAATCATGGGACTATTTTTTAATAAGTTTTTCTAAATTGATCTTACTTGAAGTTGGAAGATCCTGGCAGACGAATTTTATCCCTTTTTTGATTAATTCTTGAAAAATGTCGATTTCTTCCTCTGATAGAAATAAATATGACAAATATTCTTTCCTGTCCTGACGGTAATGAATTCCGCCAATATTTACCATCTCAATATCTACTCCCATTTTAATGAGCTTTTTCAAGATGAATGGTGATTTTAGTAATACAAGAACCAATCCTTTTCCATTGATCCATTCGTTGGCTAATTTAGATATTTCTAATGTGGTACTAATTTTTGAATCGATCTCTGGTGGAGCAGCCATCAAGAGCAGATTTTTTTCCCATTGATTTCTGGCGATATCATCATCACAAACAACTAATTTTGTAATTGGCAGTTGAGAACACCATCCAATAATAACCTGTCCGTGTATTAATCGATCGTCGATGCGCCAGATAACCTTTGAATTAGGCAATTAATTGTTCCTTATCTTCCCCTGATAAATAATCACTAAATAATAATCTAATTAGTTTGCTATATCAAACCTTAAAATCACATTTTGAGATTTTGAATGAGATGATTTTAGACTGGATAACAACAAATTTTATCATGCAAGGAGCGTGTAAACGATCGAATTTTTCGAATTTGAGAGCTTCGCAAGTATACTTATTTTATTCAGAATAAAAATATAGAAGTTTATTGGGGATTTGCATTGGTTTGTAGAGTAAACATAACGGTTAATCCCCCCTGATCATTATTCTCTGCCCAAATTTTACCACCATGCGCTTTTGCGATAATTTTGCAAATGTAAAGTCCAAGTCCATAGCCCTTCTGGACTTTTGTTTTTTGTTTTACTCTGTAATATTTTTCAAAAAGATATGGCAGGTGATTTTCCGGAACTCCTTGCCCATTGTCTATTACGCTTATTTTTGCAAAATCGTTATCGAGAGTATCTGCTTTAATGAGTATATGTGAGTTCTTTGGTGAGTATTTAATGGAATTTGATAGGATGTTAGTAAGCAACCTTTGGATTTGATAATCATCACCAAAAAGTTCGGGTAAATCGGCTGGGATTTCCCTTCTTATCTGAATATTTTTCTTGTCTGCTTTTACCCAAACATTTAATAAAACGGCATCAATCAGCTTTATTAGATTGAATGGCTGTTTTTGAATAATAAAACTATCTTGTTCTTTTTGAAAAACTTCATTCATATCTTCCAGGAGATCGAGAGTTGCATCTCCCATCTCCATAGCTTTCTCAAGAATGTTCTTATGTCCCTCTGAAATTTGTCCAAAAGTGCCATTTATTAATAATTCTAGATAACCTATTAAGCTATTTAAGGGGGACCTGATATCATGTAGTAGCATGCTGGCAAGCTCTGCTTGGGCTTTGTCCCGATTTAATACAATGGAAGCGTTTTTAAGCAGAGCCGATAAAGCAGAATCGTCCAATTTTGACTCAAAATTGAAGGTCAGATATGGATTTTCAATCTGGGCTGGAATATTTTCGCCAATATTAATAATGAACATCTGAATTTTATTGAGCTTCAGATAGGAAATGAATGTAGAATAGGGAAAGGAACCATTCAGGTTGTCAATTACATAGCAATCATACATCTGTTCGGAAATTTTTTTTGCCCAGCCGTCAGATGTAATAAGCGACGCTGTAACAAAATTTGCTGCATTTAGTTTTTCGCTAAATTCAGAAATAAATGCGTGATTATCACTCAGAATCGCTGCGCTATTTTTTTGTAGCATGAACCAATTTCCTGATTATTTACCCTTAAAAACAGGTTTCCTTTTTTCTAAAAAAGCTGAGGTTCCCTCTTTCATATCTTCAGTACCACAGAGGTTTCCAAATAATTCTGCTTCAAGATTAAGGCCGGCATCTAAATTCATGTCCTGTCCATCAGTAACTGACTGCAAGATATATTTGATAGCGATGGGTGCTTTATTTGCGAGATTTTGGGCCAGTTCAGCGACTCTTTCCTCAAATTTCTCGTCAGGAACAATCTCATTAACTAACCCGAATTCATAGGCGGTATTGGCATCGATGTTTTCTCCTGAGAGTAAAAGATGCAAGGCTCTGGTCCGCCCAATTAATCTGGGTAATCTCTGTGTACCACCATATCCCGGGATTAAACCAAGATTTATTTCAGGCTGTCCGAATTTTGCTTTTTCGGAAGCAATCCTAAGATGGCAGGCCATAGCTAACTCGCATCCTCCACCAAGAGTATATCCACCGATTGCAGCAATAACCGGTTTATTCATCTTCTCGATGTACCTGAACACCTTTTGACCACGAAGGGCGAAAATACGACCGGAGATGTCATCATGGTGGTTGATTTCGCTGATATCTGCACCAGCTACAAATGCTTTTTCTCCGCTACCCTTGACAACAATGACCAGGACTTCATCATCTTGTTTGAGATTCTTAAAGACCTGATATAATTCCGTGATGGTTTCAGCGTTCAGGGCATTTAATTTTTCGGGACGGTTAATTGTTACATAAGCAACACTTTTTTCAATATCCATTTTAATGTTGGAAAGTTTCATAATCATCCCCTCATTTATTATACAAGTTCAACTAAACTTTGATTTCCCAAAATGAAACGGTGGGTATTCGGAATTCCCCGGGCTTTGATAATTTCCACAGATGATCCGAGTATGCTGCTTTCAATACGAATTCCAACTTCATTAATAACGCAGTTATCCATGATAATGCTGAACTCAATCTCACTTTGCCGGACTTTGCTGTTATTATTTATAGCAGTATACGGACCGATATAACTATTTTCGATAATACAATTTTCGCCGATTATCACCGGGCCTCTAATATGGCTTTTTATTATTTTAGTTTTCTGGCCCAATATTACTGTTCCCGCCAAATGCGAATGCTCGTCTACACTCCCCTCAACCTCCCCGGATAAATTGGACAATACCAGCCGATTGGCTTCCAGTAAATCTTCCGGTTTACCAGTATCTTTCCACCATCCGGTAATTTCGGAATAAGTGATTTTATATCCATGATCGAGGAGATACTGATGGGCATCAGAAATTTCCAATTCCCCTCTGCGGCTAGGTTGGATGGAATTTACTGCTTCAAAAATTGATTTATCATATAGGTAAATTCCGGCCACCGCATATTTGCTCTTAGGTACTTTAGGTTTTTCCTCAACTTTTATAATCTGATTTCCTTCTAACTCAGGAACACCGAATCTGGAGGGATCAGGAACCTTTGCCAATGTAAGATGACAATTACATCTATCTGACTTAAATCGATCAATAAATTTTTTAATGCCCCCCACCACCATGTTATCGCCTAAATAGAAAATGAATGGATCGTTCCCAATAAATTTTTCAGATATTTTTACTACATGTGCCAGGCCTAAGGGAGATTCCTGCGGTATGTACTGAATTTTAACACCCCAGGTTTTTCCATTTCCTATTGCCCGAAGCACATCTTCACTGTCTGCGTTAATGATAATACCAATATCTTTAATGCCTGCTTCAGCGACAGCCTCAATTGCGTAATGTAAAATGGGTTTATTGGCAACCGGGATAAGATGTTTGTTTTGGGTATGGGTGATAGGTCTGAGTCGTGTTCCTTTACCGCCACTGGTAATCAATGCTTTCAAATAGTTCTCCTCCAATTAAGGATTTATTTTAATTATAGAAAATAAATTGGGAAGCGGCAAATATCACATTTTATCGTGGTTTGGTTTTATTGTTCTGATTAATTCGTATATCCTTATATTGTTTTAGCCTTTTGCTAAAATATATAAGATTTATTTGGGTGATACAACATCACTATTTATCAACCAAATAGAAATTTTTCAATTTAAATTTTAATTTTTTACTTGCGGACTGGGTTAAAATTTTTATATTATTAGCGCTCTAAATGAGTAAGTGCTAAAAATAAAGTTTAACTTATTAACAAACAATAAATTAAATTAGGAGATTGCTATGAAACTGAAGCCGTTAGCAGATCGAGTGGTTGTGAAACCAATCGAGGAGGAAGATAAGACTCCAGGTGGTATCATTTTGCCGGATACCGCCAAAGAAAAGCCTATGCGTGGAGAGATTGTTGCGGTTGGACCCGGGAACTTTAATGAGAAGGGGGAACGGGTAAAGATGGATGTTAAGAAAGGTGATGTGGTTATTTACGGAAAATATTCCGGTACCGATTTCAAAATGAATGATCAGGATTATTTGATCCTCAGAGAAAGTGATATTTTAGCAATTGTTGAAAATAAATAATTAAGATAGGAGGTTTGTAAAATGGCAAAATTAATTGAATATAGCTCTGAGGCAAGAGCCAAACTAAAAAAAGGTGTTGATCAACTGGCACGGGCTGTAAAAGTGACCTTAGGCCCAAAGGGTCGTAATGTCGTTATCAGCAAAAAATTTGGCGCTCCTACTGTGACCAAAGATGGTGTAACTGTGGCCAAGGAAATCGAGCTTGAGGATCCAATGGAAAACATGGGTGCTCAAATGGTTAAGGAAGTTGCTTCCAAAACCAGCGATGATGCCGGTGATGGTACAACCACCGCAACTGTTTTAGCACAGTCAATTTTTTCTGAAGGTCTTAAGAATGTTACTGCAGGTGCGAATGCCACTGATATCCGTCGTGGAATTGATGAAGCTGTTAAAGTTGTTGTGAATGAATTAAAAAAACTGAGCAAGGATATTGAAGGAAAAAATGAAATAGCCCAGGTCGGTGCAATTTCGGCTAATAATAATATGACGATTGGTCAGTTATTGGCAGATGCCATGGAAAAAGTTGGTAATGAAGGTGTTATAACCGTTGAAGAAGCAAAATCGACTGAAACTATGTTGGATGTGGTAGAGGGTATGCAGTTCGACCGAGGTTATCTGTCCCCTTATTTCGTGACTGATCCGGAAAATATGGAAGCGGTTTTGGAAGATGCCATGATTTTAATCCATGACAAAAAGATCTCAAATATGAAAGATCTGCTTCCCATTTTGGAAAAATCTGCCCAAACAGGTAAACCACTCTTGATTGTTGCGGAAGATATCGAGGGTGAAGCTCTGGCAACTCTGGTGGTCAATAAAATCCGTGGTACCTTGAAGGTTTGCGCAGTAAAAGCACCTGGATTTGGTGACCGTCGTAAGGCTATGCTGGAAGACATCGCAATTCTTACCGGCGGCCGGGTAATCAGTGAAGAAACCGGATTTAAATTGGAAAATGCCGTTCTGAGTGATCTCGGTACTGCCAAAAGAATTGTGATAGATAAAGAAAATACTACCATTGTTGAAGGTGCTGGGAAAAAAGAAGATATCAAAGGCCGCATCTCTCAAATCAAGAAACAGATCGAAAATACCACATCTGATTATGATAAAGAAAAACTCCAGGAAAGATTAGCCAAATTGGCCGGTGGTGTTGCGGTTATCAAAATTGGCGCTGCTACTGAAGTTGAGATGAAAGAGAAAAAAGCTTTGGTTGAAGATGCTTTACATGCCACCCGGGCTGCGGTTGAGGAAGGTATCGTTCCTGGTGGTGGAGTAGCGTATCTTCGGACTATAGCTGCTCTTGATAAAATTAAATTGGAGGGCGACCTGCAGATTGGCGTTAATATCATCCGAAGATCCCTCGAAGAACCAATTCGTCAGATTGTGAATAACTGTGGTTTAGAAGGCTCGGTGGTCGTGGAAAAGGTGAAAGCCGGAAGCAAAAACTTTGGTTTTAATGCGGCAACCGAAGAATATGAAAATGATATGATCAAAGCTGGAATTATTGATCCGACTAAGGTTTCGAGAACCGCCATTGAGAATGCGTCCTCTGTTGCGGGTATGCTGCTTATGACTGAAGCATTAGTGGCTGATGAACCTGAAGAAGAAAAAATGCCGCCAATGCCTCCAGGTGGCGCCGGAATGTATTAATATCAATTAGATATAAGAAAAAAAAGCCCCCGATAAGGGGGCTTTTTTTATAGATTTGGATTATACTTTTTTATTTCTGCTTATTTATGCACATTTTCCATTGAATGCATAGAACTTTATCTCTAAATTGGCCAGTTAAAAAAATGTAAAGAGATAAGTATGTCCTCAGAAAACTTGATCAAAAGAGTTACCATTCCTGATATTATTGATAAAAAAGTGAAAAGTGAAAAAATTGCTGCCCTTACTGCCTATGATTACCTGATGGCTCAGATCCTGGATGAGGCAGGTATGGACATCATCCTGGTTGGTGATTCCCTGGGGATGGTATTTGCCGGCTATTCCACGACTATACCAATTACTATGGATGAGATGGTCTATCACGCCAAAATAGTAAATCGGGTTGTCAAGAGGAGTTTAGTGATTTCCGATATGCCGTTTATGTCCTATCAGGTTTCGGTCGAGGAGGCGTTGAGAAATGCTGGTAGATTTCTTAAGGAAGCCGAAGTTCAGGGAGTAAAACTCGAAGGCGGTGAGAACATCTCAGAAATTGTAAGAAAACTGGTCAGTTTTGGAATACCGGTAATGGGCCATATCGGGTTGGTTCCGCAATCCATCAATAGATTTGGTGGTTACAAGTTGCAGGGTAAGGATCCAAGAATTGCAAAACAGCTCAAAAAGGATGCAAAGATATTAGAGGAGGCTGGAGCTTTTTCGGTTGTTCTCGAAAAAATACCAGCGACACTTGCCGCAGAAATAACCACTACCATTTCTATTCCGACAATCGGGATTGGTGCCGGACCACATTGTGATGGACAAATACTGGTCAGTCAGGATCTTTTGGGAATGTTTGAAAAATTCAAGCCTCGTTTTGTTCGGAGATATTCTGAACTGGGAAAACAGATGCGCAGTTCCTTTAAATCATATATTGAGGATGTTAAAACAGGCAATTTTCCCGGACCGGATGAATCTTTTGAATAGTTTTAATTTTATCGACCAACGTAAGTACCATGCAGATTGTAAATAAAATCAGTAAAATGCAATCCCTGGTTAAAGATATTAAATCCCAGGGCAAAATCATCGGATTTGTCCCGACTATGGGATTTTTGCATGATGGCCATCTTAGCCTGATAAAAACAATTAGATCGAAATGTGATATTTTAATCGTCAGCATTTTTGTGAATCCAACCCAATTCGGGCCGGAAGAAGATTTTAATAATTATCCCCGGGATTTTAATAGGGATGAGGGGTTATGTCAGACAGCCGGAGTAGATATTATTTTCTATCCCTCGCAAAATGAAATTTATAAACAACCCTATTTAACCTTTGTAGAAGTCGATAAATTGACTAAAACAATGTGTGGTATCTCACGGCCCGGACATTTCAGGGGAGTTACCACAATTGTCTGCAAACTCTTCAATATCGTCAGGCCGGATATAGCCATATTTGGCCAAAAAGATTACCAGCAAGCGTTAGTCATTAAACAAATGGTGAAGGATCTTCATTTCAACATTGAGATCCTGACCGGGCCAATTGTGCGCGAAGCAGATGGCTTGGCGATGAGTTCCCGCAATAGGTATCTCTCCGGCGAGGAGCGTAAGGATGCTCTGGTATTGTTTCAGTCGTTGCAGATGGCAGAACAAATGGCAAGAGAACATGAGTACGCTGTAGAACAGATAAAAAATGAGATGGTTAAGAAGATTGAAGAAATTCCCACTAGAAAAATTGACTATATCGCCATTGTTGATCCGGAATCACTCGATCCTCTAGAAAAAATTCAATCACATACGCTCATTGCTCTGGCAGTCTATGTTGGTAAAACAAGGTTAATCGATAATATCTTGATCGAAAATTTGGCGATGGAATAAACATCTTCTTTGCTCAATTTGGGAAAAGCGGAAGAAACTATTAAATTGGATTTATGTTGAAATTTTGAAATAAGGAATGGATAAAAGAGGATAAAATGGAATTAGCGACGATTATCCTGGCGGCCGGTCAGGGAAAGAGAATGAAATCGGAATTGCCAAAGGTATTGCATCCATTAAATGGACGACCAATGGTTCATTACGTCATCGATACTGCTCAAGCGATTGGTTCCAGCAAAATTATCCTTATTGTTGGGCATAAAAAAGAGCTGGTGTTAGAATCCTGTCGGGATCGGCAGGTTGATTTTGTTACCCAGGCAGAACAATTAGGTACCGGGCATGCAGTGATGCAGACTGCTCCCATCTTCAATAATTTTAGGGGAAATATTTTAGTGCTTTCCGGGGATGTTCCGTTATTGACCCCGCAAACTTTAAATTCTTTAATTAAGATACACCAGGATGAAAATCCCCTGGCTTCGTTGCTTACCGCAGAAATGGACGATCCCACCGGATATGGTCGTATCGTCCGAAATAGGAACGGTTTTGTTCAAAAAATTGTGGAGCATAAAGACGCTGATGCCGCTACCCTTCAGATTAAGGAGATCAACGTCGGAATTTATATATTTAAATCAGAACAACTATTCCAAACACTTCCAGTTTTAAAGAATGATAATAGTCAGGGAGAGTATTATCTGCCCGATGTGGTTAAAATTTATGTGGATCGTGGTGAAAAAGTTGCCGCAGTCCTGAGCCCAGACGTTGAGGAAACACATGGTATAAATGATGTTTACCAGTTGAAAAGGGCCGAACAAATTATTCTTTCAAGACAAGCCACAAATTCTTGATTTGATTATCTTAGTTTCATTGAGCTATTTACTTGTATGTAATCAGTATATGCTCTTTAAAATATGAAAAGAAAGGATCTGATGAACGAGATTGAGGAAACCTTAAATATTGCTCAGAATCCGGATTATATTTCTCATATTAATGCCCGCACAAAAATTGTGGAAATTCTAACCAAGGTTGAACTTAAACAGGCATATTCTGACAAACTTTTGGACAAGGAATTGAAAGAATTTGATGAAACGGACCGGCGTTTCATTACCGAAGTTGTCAATGGCGTGCTGCGCTGGCGCTTGAGACTGGATTGGTATCTGAATCAATTATATCTGGGAGAATATGATAATTTGATCCCTGAGGTAAAAAATGACTTAAGATCCTCGGTTTATCAATTAGTCTTTCTGGATAAAATTCCACCTTATGCGGTGTTGTATGAAGCTGTCGAAATTGCCAAGGCAAAATTTAATCAAAAGACAGCTAATCTGGTAAATGCTATTCTGCGCAATTTCCTGCGTCAGCAGAAAAAATTTGAAGTGATGGAAACCCAACTGGATGTTCTGGATCGGTTTTCATTTAAATATTCGCATCCCAAATGGTTGATCCAAAGGTGGATCGAATACTGGGGGATCGATGAAGTCAGCTTGCTGTGTGAGGCAAATAATGCTCGACCCAGACTTTCGGTCCGGATTAATGAGTTAATTACCGACTGCGAAATTCTCCTCAAATTACTTGATGAGAATGGTGTAAAATATGAAGTACACCCGGTGTTGGAAAACTTTTTATGGATAGACAATTTTCAGGAACTACGAAAGCTAGATTTCCTGAGCAAGGGCTGGATCACAGTTCAGGATGTCAGCACAGCCTTTCCGGTGCTGGCGTTGCAGCCGAAATCGGACGAACTTATACTTGATATGTGTGCAGCCCCGGGTGGAAAGACAACATTCATTGCCGAAAAAATGCAAAATAAAGGGCGAATACTGGCCCTTGATCTTCATCTATCCAGGATAAAAATTGTTCATGAAAATATGCAGAGAATGAATTTTTCCAATTATTTTGCAATGGTTGCGGATGGAAACCAGTTACCATCCGGGATGCAATTTGATAAGATTCTGATTGATGCTCCCTGTTCGGGATTTGGAGTGCTAAATAAACGCGTGGATTTGAAATGGAAAAGGACCGAGCAGGACATTCAGAATATGAAAAAGATTCAGTTAAACCTACTCAAATCCGCTGCTCAATCTTTGAAGCCGAATGGAATAATTGTTTACAGCACCTGCACTATTGAACCGCAAGAGAATGAAAAGGTGATTGAAGAATTTCTTCTAGAAAATAAAGGTTTCCGTCGGGATAGTTTGAAGGGAATTATCCCGGAAAGCTATTTAGGGAATAATTATTACGTTCAAACATTTCCCCACCGACATAGAATGGATGGCTCTTTTGTGGCCAGAATTCGGAGAGTGGTTAAATAAGCAAGATTTAATATTGAGTCAGACTCGAATAATCGAATAGCCTTAATTTCTGCTACTTAAAGTTTTTGTCCATAGATACGGTAGGTTTTATATGGTTTTCCCCCCAGCAAATTTGCAGCCCGGTTCATTAAATCGTTATCTTCCAATATCCAGGACATTTCTGCCCGATCGTATCCGCTTTTAATACCTCTTTCAAAAGTCTCAAGATAAAAGAGTCCGCCAATTCCTGATTGTTGCAATTGCTGAATAACACCCAGGGTAATAACCCTAAGACTGGTTACCTTTTTCTGATTGAGAAGGAAAGTCAGCCAACCGGTGGGAAAGAGTCGGCCATTAGGTATTTTGGCAAACACTTCATTGAGGTTAGGCAATGCCAGGGAAAAACCAATCGGTTTCTCCTTAATCTCAGCAATTAACACCAATTTCGGATCAATAATTTTCTTAAAGTCAGCTGCGATGAAATCAAACTCTTCCGGCGTCATGGGTACAAAACCCCAATTTTTGGCCCAGGCATTATTATAGACAAACCGAACCCGTTCTAACTCCTCATCAAAATGGGACATATCAATAGCTCGGATTTTGACACCGGATTTTTCTCTGATGCTCTGTGTTACCTGTTTAAGTTTATCACTAATAATTATTGTATCTTTATGGATGTAATAGGCATAAACGTCTTTGGCTTTTTCATAACCAAGTTCAGACATAAGTGAATCATAATATGGTGGATTGTGTGTCATCATAAAATATGGCGGAGTATCAAATCCATCGATCAGAAATCCCATCTCATCATTCGTGGAAGGATTAATCGGGCCCATCATATAATCTTTACCCTTATCCCTTAGCCAGTTCTTGGCTGTTTCCAGAAGTTCACGAAATACCTCGATGTCATTTATTCCTTCCAGAAATCCGAAAAAGCCTGAGTTGTCCTTATGAAAATCATTATGCATCTGGTTGGTAATGGCGGCGATTCTTCCAACGACCTCTCCGTTTCTGTAAGCCAAAAAATATTCAGCTTCTGCATGCTTATAAAAGGGATTCTTTTCTTTATTCAGGATTTTAAACCGGTCCATCATAAGCGGCGGGACCCAGTTCGGATCGTCAGCATTAATTTTCCAGACCATTTGGATAAAATCCTTCAATTCACGACGATTGTTAACAACCTTAATCTTAATGTCTAACATTGATTATCCCCTTATAAACGTTCTCAGGAAAATTCTCCGGTCTAGAAATTGAATGCCCATATCCAGATTAGCAATTGGACTAAATCAATCCGAAATTTTTCCCGATGTTCTTGAATTTATCAAGTACAAAATCGAGGTCATTATCGGAGTGCGTCGCCATATAAGATGTACGGATAAGTGCACGATCCGGCGGTACTGCAGGACTTATCACCGGGTTGGTGTAAATTCCCTCATCAAACAGGGTTCGCCAGAAGGCAAAAGTTTTCTCGTCTTCACCGATGATCAGAGGTACGATGGGTGTCTGAGATTCTCCGGTATCAAAACCTAATGCCTGGAACTCACGGATCATTTTTTTACCGATGTTTTGGAGCCGGTGCACAATTTCAGGTTCGTTCTGAATTATTTCCAGCGATTTCAAAACAGAAGCAATATTGGCCGGAGGCATGCTTGCGCTAAAGATAAGCGGTCGGGAAAAATGTTTTATAAAGTGAATCACTTCAGACTTTCCGGCGATAAATCCACCCAAGGAGGCAAATGACTTGCTGAAGGTGCACATTACCAAATCAACTTCATCCCAGATCCCGAAATGTTCCTGGGTCCCGCGACCGGTTTTTCCCTCTACCCCCAATCCATGGGCATCATCGACGTAAACACGGGTATTATATTTCTTGGCAATTTCAACTAAACTGGGTAACTTCACCAGATCACCTTCCATGCTGAATACGCCATCGGTGATAATCATTTTAGGTTTTTCCGACTCAATTTTGGAAAGGACCCGCTCCAGATCTTCCATATCGTTATGACGATATCTTTTAATATTGATTCCCATGTTTAATCCGGCGGAAAGAAATATCCCATCGAAGATGCTGGCGTGATTGGTTTTGTCGGTAATTATTGTATCATCTTTAGAAATAAGTGTCGATATCGCCCCTAAATTGCTTTGGTATCCCGTGCTGAAGCATAAAGCAGCTTCTTTTTTTACGAAGGTAGCCAGTTTTTCTTCCAATTCCTCGTGCAATTCCAAAGTGCCATTCAGGAATCTGGAACCTGAGCAGCTTGTCCCATATTTTTCAATAGCTTTAATTGCTGCTTCCTGTACCCTGGGATCTTTGGTTAATCCGAGGTAATTATTAGAACCGATCATGAGGATTTCTTTTCCATCCATAATTACCCGTGGTCCGTGATTTTCCCGGATGGGTTTAAAATACGGATACATACCGGATTCCATTGCTTCCTTGGCCCGGGTAAATTTCATGCACTTATCAAAAATGTCCAAAGGTAATCCTCCAGGGGTTGTTTCGAACTGTTTTTGAGAATTTAAAGAATCATTTAAATTGGTGATACCAAAAAATTAAATAGTGGCTTCAATCCTATTTAAACAGACTACTCAGCAGGTCTTGAGCAGCAGTACCTTTACCCATGGTATAGATATGAATACCGGGGACGCCAAAGTCAATCAGTTTTTGACACAGATCCAGTGAATATTTAATCCCGGTTTTACGGATCTCAGCCGGTGTTTTGCAGGCTTCCATTTCATCGACCAGTTCACTCGGAATGGAAATATGAAAATCTCTTGGCAATCCGGAAAGATGTCTGAGGTTGGTAATTGGTTTGATTCCTGGGAGTATTGGCACTGTGATGCCAATTTCCCGGGCATGCTCTACAAAATTCTTATAAACTTTAAAATCGAAGAACATCTGGGTAATAATGTAGTGGGCTCCCTGTTCAACTTTATGCTTCAGATAAAACAGATCTTTCTCATAGTTGGGTGCTTCATAATGTTTCTCTGGATATCCGGCAACCCCGATGCAAAAATTTGTCGGTTTGGCACTTTCCAGATTTTCCAGATATATCCCTTTATTCATTTTTGCAATTTGATGGACCAGTTCGCTGGCATACCTGTGACCATCCTTTTCCGGAATAAAGGTTTTTTCACCGGGTGGGGGATCGCCCCTCACGGCAAAAATATTTTCAATACCCAGAAAATGAAGATCGATTAAGGCATCCTCGGTTTCATATTTACTAAATCCACCGAGGATAAAATGCGGTACAGTATCAATTTTGTAACGGTTGGTTAGCGCCGCGCAGATTCCTACCGTCCCCGGTTTCTTTCTTTTTGGAACCCGGTAGATAACGCCGTTTTTTTCCTCGTAGACCACCTGTGGTTGATGGTAAGTAACACTGATAAAAGCCGGGTGGTATTTTGAAAGTGGATCAATCACTGAAAAAAGTTCTTCGATACTTTGCCCTTTATTAGGGGGGGTAATTTCCAGGGAAATGAAAAGCTCTTTGGAATTTTTTATTGCTTCAATGACATGCATAATCAGTCTTGACACTTATCTTTTTCGGAGCGAGAAATTAACAAAATATTACGGTGGTGTAAAGAAGATATTCTTAATATCTAAAAAAGAATAAACTTCACGATGGCTGTCTTCAACACCGTGTCTAAAATTCAGGATAATGATATTCATATTGAAATTGTTTTTACATCCAAAATTTATCAAATTGAAAATTAATTGGTGCAATTTAACAGAGTAGATTAATGAGCAAGATTTTTCTTACCGGGGCAACCGGTTTTATTGGCAGCTTTATTGCGGCGCAGCTCCTTGAACAAAAACATACCTTGAAATGTCTTGTTCGGAAAACCAGTGATTTGAAATGGATAAAAGATTTGAATTGTGAGTTGTGTTACGGATCGCTTTTCGAATCCGACTCATACAAAACTGCATTGAAAGATTGCGATTATATTTTTCATGTTGCAGGTGTTACCAAAGCATTTAACCGGGAGGAATATTATCAAGGAAATGTTTTGGCGACCCAAAAATTGTTGGATATTGTTATCGAGCTAAATCCGAAACTGAAACGATTTTTGTTTGTCAGTAGCCAGGCCGCCATTGGACCTTCACCGACCGAAAAACCTCTTGATGAAAATGCGCCATATCAACCGGTGACGGATTACGGAAGAAGTAAAATGGAAGCCGAGCAGATCGTTAGACAAAAGATATCTGATCTACCCATTACCATTGTTCGACCACCCGCAGTCTATGGTCCGCGGGATACCGATGTCTATCATTTTTTTAAGTTTCTTAAAAAGGGAATCAATCTGATGGTTGGCAATGTGGATCAACTGGTGAGTCTGGTCTATGTAGAAGATTTAGCCCGCGGAATTATTGAAGCGGCATTTTCACCCAATACTATTGGGCAAGCATATTTTATTTGCGAGAATCAACCATATCGCTGGTCGGAGGTCGCTCAAATTTCTTCAAAAATTCTTGAAAAGAATTATATTACTTTGCATTTGCCACTGGTTCTGGCGGCGGGTGTTGCAAATATTTTCGAGTTGACCTCCAAAATTACCCGTAGGCCGACTATCTTAAATCGTCAGAAGATGAATGAAATTAAGCACACCTATTGGACGGTTTCATCGGACAAATCCCGACGTGACTTTGAATATCATACAAATTTTCCGGTAGAGACAGGCATACGGAAGACAATCGACTGGTACAAAGCTCATCATTGGTTGTAAAAATTTAATTTTACAAAAGGAAACTATCATATATGCCGCTTTCCCCTGAAGAAGAAAAAAAAATCCGCGAGGATATCAGAAAAAAGTTGGAAGAAAGGGAAAAAAGGGAAATAAGCGATCAATCCCGTTCTGAAATAGAAAGGCAAAAGCGATTAGAGGAAAGGATGCGTGCCAAAATTCGGCAGGAGGAAGAAGAAAAATTTTATGCCGAAAAAGGGTATGTTAAATATAAAAACAGACATGGTGAACTTGAGTGGGTTAGTGCGGATGACGCGGAGGAAAGAAAAAAACGTCGGCGAAAGAAAAAATTCTCCGGTTATCATTCTCACAAAAATAAAATTACTCGGAATCGCCTGATAAATTCGTCTATTGTCTTGGTTATTGTAATCTTTTCAGTTCTTGTATTTAAATTTTTTCCAACTCGCACTGCTGTATATGGGACTTTAATTATATGCACGGATTTACCAGGAGCAGAAATTTTTTTGAATGCCCAAAAACTTAACAGTTTTACTCCGGATACTTTAAGAAAAATCAAGTCAGGTAATTATTTTGTCAGCCTCTTCAAGGAAGGTTATAACATATATCCGCCGGTCCAGATGGTTTCTATTCAGAAAAATAAAATAACGAAGCTAGATTTTGTGGTGCATTCAATTTTAAGAATGGGAAAGGTTAAGATAAATGTAAATGTTCCTGATGCTCAGTTTTACGTAGATGGCTTACCTTATTTCCTGGGGACTGATGGTGTTTCCGAAATATCCGAGGGCTATCACACCATCATGCTGGTTAAAAAGGGTTATTCAACAAATCCAGCATACCAAAGAGTTTTTGTTAAATCCGGCGAGGTAACTGAGTTAAATTTTAAATTTATTTCAAATAAGCAGCTCAGTTACATAAAAGTTTCAGACAATTTGTCGTCCGGTTCAATCTATCTGAATGAGCAATATTCCGGTATGCAGGCTAATGGAAATCTGGTACCTGTAACACCGGGCCTCTATGAAGTAAAAGTTCTGAAAAATGGCTATTTATCCGATCCGGAAAGTCAATTAATTGAATTAACCGAGGGTGATGAACGATTGATTGTCTTCCGCCTGGAGGCAACTGATAATTTTTATCCAGTGGAAATAAAATCGACGAATCCTGGTGCCATGATAAATATTGATGGTGAATATTTGCCCTTTGTGACTCCGATAAATGATTTGAAATTAAGTTGTGGTAAGCATTATCTGACTTTGCTGAAAAATGAAAATGGTTCCGAGGTATTTGAGACGGCTATTAGTGTCGGGCCGAAAAATAAAAATGCTTATGCTTTTTCATTCTAAATCTAACTGTATCTAAAATGTGAATCTAATCTCTGAATTGAATATTGGAAAGTGATAATGGAAAGTGAGAGTTAACTAGTGAATTTTACCAATGTTAAATTAGAAATAGATGAGAAACCGCCTTTATTTCATGATTATTTATTCAATTATGAAAAACTTGCTCCATTCTTTTTCTGGAATCCTAAACAGGACTGGAAAAAGTGTATTGAAGCGCGATTAAAAATTTATCAAAATAGATCGAATGCAAAAGATATCCTATTTTCTCAGAATCAGAAATGGACACAAAGCAAAAACACCTTTAAAAATATTGATAAACTGGGATTCTCCAATGCAGTGGCAGTTGTTACCGGTCAGCAGGTTGGTTTGTTTGGCGGTCCACTCTATTCTCTTTACAAAGCTATAACTGCGATAAAACTCTCGGAAAAGCTAAGGGAAGAGTACCCGGAATATCATTTTGTTCCGGTCTTCTGGTTGGAGGTGGGTGATAACGACTTTGCTGAAATCAATCGGGTAGAGCTTTTGGATACAGCCAACAATCCGGTTGTTTTTTCTCTGGAAGCAAATGAGACGGATCAGCGCTCTATAAGTTTAAGGAAAATTCCCGAAGAGATAAAAACTATCCATCAGAAATTTGAAGAATTATTGCCCCATTCGGATTTTCGGGATGAAATATTGAAAGCATATAAAAAGATATACTTAGACGGCAAATTTTTTCATGATGCCTTTGCCAAGTGGTTACAATATTTACTTGAAGACAGGGGACTGGTCATCATCAATGCTGCTGCTCCGGAATTTGGAGATTTAAACAAGCAAATTTTTAAGAAGGCAGTTCAGCTCAATAGTAAACTCAAGCAGGAATTTGACAGCGTTAATCAAGAACTATCGAAATTAGGTTATCATAATCAAATCACCTGGGGAGAGAAACAGACTCTACTATTTCGCCAGGATGACCACAAAAACAGAATAAAAATTGAGACCGAGTCCGGAAAGTTTTATTTAACGACGAAGTCAGAATCACTAGTTTTTACGGAAAAGGAATTGTTATCTGAAATTGAGCAAAATCCAGATTTATTCACGCCAAAAGTTACTCTCAGGCCTATTCTTCAGGATTATTTATTACCAACTGTCGCCTATGTGGCAGGACCTGGAGAAATTAGCTATGCAGCGCAACTTAAGCCACTCTACCAGGAATTTGAGGTGGTGTCTCCTGTTTTCTATCCCAGAGCACGAATTACTCTTATTGAAAATAAGGTTAATCGTTTAGTTGACAAATTTAATTTTACCTATGATGAAATTTTTGTCTACAGAGATAGTTTAAATCAGAAATACGTCTCGCAAATTTCGAATGATCAGCTGGGTGAATTCTTGAATCAATCAACCAATAAAATAGATGAAATATTTCTATCGATAAAAGAAGAGTTGACAAAAATCGATCCAACTTTACAGTCCTCGGTTGAAAAAACTGCAGCTAATGTACAACAGGTTTTACAAAAGCTTGAGCAGAAAGCAAATCAAGCATTCGAGAGAAAAATGAATACGGAACTTAGCCAGATCGAAAAAATAAATAATAATATATTCCCTGATAGGGATTTTCAGGAAAGAAAAATAAATGCGCTTCAATATTTATCAAGATATGGTAAAGATGTGGTTAATCTAATTTATAATTCGGTCGATATTGAGGACTTTTCACATCAACTCCTTATTCTGGATAATTAACGGTTTAAATGCCATGAGAAACAGTTCGAGCAGTACATTTGTGATTTTAATTTTGGTAATGATGATTATATCTTCTCTTTCAAATCTTCTTGGAGAAGATAAGGTTAAACCGGATGTAATAAATGTTTTTAATCGTCTATCAGAGGATAGACATTGGAAAATGGTTGGAGAGATTCAGGAATTATCTCCCAAAGATTTGCTGGATTTAAATATTGTTGGCTCGGATTACCTATTTGAATATAATGCTCAAAAGGCATTACGCTGTGGCTTTATAATTCCGGAAGATAGCTTGCTGATTAAGTTCACACTTTTTCTAATGGATAATCAGATTATGGCATTCGGGCTCTATTCGGCAGACAAATCGCCCTCCTTGAAATTTTATGATATTGGTTTTGAATCGTATTTAAAAGGATCGGGTCTAATTTCCTGGTATGGAAATTATATACTTCAAATCGAATCCGCGGATACCTCAGAAAAATTTCCCTCCGTAATGGAAAATTTTGCTAAAGACTGCATCAAATATTTGCCAAAACAAAAACAATCAACTCCTATTTTGCATTCCTTACCAAGTAAAAACAAGGTCAAATATTCGGATAAATTTTATAAAAAACGCTGGTTAGATCAGGATTATTTTCAGAACATATATTATGCAGATTATTACATTAAGGAGGGTTTTTCCCGGATTTTCATCATGGATAATCTAACCACATCAGCGGCAGATAGAAATTTTTGGAATTATTACAACTTCATAAAAAATTATGGATCAATTTTATCAGACTCGTTAAATATCGAGACCGATTATTTTGTAATCGACGAGCCTTTGTGGGGAAAGACAATCCTGGCAAAAAAGAATCAGATAATTTACGGGATTATGGATTACAAAAATATCAAATGGACCGAAGATCGCCTGCATGATTTGCTTGAAGAATTAAAAAAGCGGAAAATTGTAAAGCAAGGATAAAGGTTCTTATTCGGTAAACTCTTGCGCCAGCTAATATGAGTTACAAGACTAGCCCTATTTAATCAAGGATATAAATGCTTATTTCCTGGATTGTTTCCAATAAAAATCTGGTTGATCATCACTTTGTTGATTTGTCTAATCATATTAGCGAAATCAATGGCTGGTTTGTGAGTGAAGATTCTGCAAATGCTTCAATACTAATCAATTCAGGTGAAAAAAAATCTGTTCAGTTTAGTCCTGATCAAAATAACCGATTAATAAAGATTAAAGAACAGAAAATAATTGAACTGCAAAAATTATTAGGATGCAAGGATACCTTATCCCCGGATATTGAACCTGCTCCAGTTTCGGAACCTTTTATCGATCTGTTTGCCTGTGAACTGAAAAAAAAAGTTCATTCCATTTGCAAAGAACGAAAATTTCCATTTATTTCAAAACTTCCCTGGCCAAAGGGGATAGCTCAGGCATGCTGTATTACCCATGATGTTGATTTGGTACGGAAATATGGCCCCAAACAAATTATGCAATCATTGGCCAAGAATGATTTCAAAAATGCAGGTACAGTTTTGCAAAAGCTCTACCAGAGGGAAAATCCTTACTGGAATTTTTCCCATTTATTAGATTTTTATCAGGAAAAGAAATGGCAGATAACATTTTTTTTCCTGGCAAAAAGCTGGGAAAAATCAGGATTTCGTTACAACATTAAGACTACCAGGTTCAGGAAATTATTCAAAGCGATATTGGCTGGAGGACATGAAATTGGTTTGCATTCCAGTCGTTTTATTTTTGACCGGCCAGAAAATTATCATCAGGAAAAAAACAGATTAGAATCCATTCTAGACCGGGAAATAAAAGGAGTCAGACAACATTACTTGAGAACAATGTTCCCCGATGGTTGGCGATATTTAAACAATGCGGGATTTCATTATGACTCTTCCTGTGGGTATAATAACGGCATTGGTTTTCGTGCAGGTACTTCTTTTCCATTTAAAATTAGATTTTCCGAACTATCTAAATCATCAGAGTTCTATGAAGTCCCAATATTTCTTATGGATTATCCCTGGATTGACCTCCAGGCAACCTTTGAGGAAAATTGGTCTAAATTTGAGAATCAGATGGTTTTTCTCAAAAAATCAGGCGGGTTGGCAAATATACTCTGGCACCCCAGCAACATCGCTGAAAACACTTATAAAGAATATTGGTATAAAATGATATCCTGGATAGAGCAGGAGGATCCATACCTGGATTCACTGGAAAATATCCTGCAATGGTGGAAAAGCCGTTCTAATGTGGAACTAGCTGGATTATCGGTAAATAATGATTATTTTCAGTTCGAGTTAAAAAGTGAAAACAAAATTGAGAATTTGACTCTAGATGTATTCTCTCCTAAGCCATTGAATCCAGATCAACGGATGGGCAAACTGATAAAGAAAGAAAAAAATACCTACCATTTTAGAATACCTGTTCTCGAAATCGGTAGCACAATATTTAAATTATTTTATTCAGCGTGATTTTAAGGGCCACTTAAAATAATCATATGAAATTCAAATAATTGCCGTTGGTTAATATTGAAAAAAAAGTTTTGTCATATCATCCATACCACAATAAGTCCGTGTGAGAACGAACGAAGAATTTTTAATGAAGTCATCTCTGCGGAAAAAGGCGGATTTCGGGTTAAAATATTAGCATTGAAAATCCCTGGTCTTAAGGAAAATGATAAGATAAGTCGTTCCAATATTTTTCGCTTGTCCATTAAAAGCTGGAGAGGCTCTCCACTTAAATTTCTCTCTTTTAATTACAGGCTTTTTTTTCAGCTGAAACAGGAAAAATACCAAGTGCTCCATGCCCATGATTTATGGGTTTTACCCGCCACTGTTCTCGCAGCATTTTCAGCTAAGAAGCCGGTTATTTATGATATCCATGAATATGTGCGGGGATTAGAAATTTTTACTCATAAAAAGATCTCGGGATATATTTGGACATTAACCGAACGTATTTTTATCCGGTTTGTGCGGGTTATTATAGTTATCAATGAGTATCATCGCCGACTTCTTCTACAGACTTATTCCAATATTCCGGAACCGTTGATTCTAATGAATTTCCCTTCATTTAAAACTGATAAAGATTATTATGAGCGCGATTTTGACCAGCGCGACAAGAAAGCGATTTACCAGGGAATTTTAAAGGAAGGAAGAAATCTTGGAAGACTGATCAAATCGATGAGCTCGGTCAAAGCTGGTTTTCTGGAAATTGTTGGCTACGGCGATCTGGAAAATGAATTGAAGACATTGGTAATAAAATTGAATTTACATGAAAAAATTAAATTTGCCGGGAAAATTAACTGGGACAAGCTTATTGAAGAAACTTCAATGGCACGTACCGGATTAGTCCTTTTTGAACCGGATGGTTTGAATTATACCTATGCTTCGCCCAATAAATTCTTTGAATACGTGAGTGCCGGAACCCCGGTTATTGCTTCGGATATCCCATCTTTCAGAGATTTGATAAAAAAATTTGAAGTTGGAATATTGGTTGATCATACCTCAATATCTGCTATAGCCGAATCAATTGAAAAACTGTTGACCAATCGTAACACCTGGACAAAATTTCATTCTCAATGCATCAAAGCAAGAAGGGAATGGAATTGGGAACGGCAAGAGGTGGAATTATTAAGAATATACAAGGATCTGCTGAATGCAATTTAAGGGAATTTGGGAAATTCGCCTTGATTAAAAAATATGGCCAAGAATCATGAATAAATTTTTTTTCAGTGTTTATTTAAGAGATAAAAATGTAATCTACCCTGTTATTTTAGTATTGGCTGCTTTTTTACTAAGATTTTGGGGCATAACTTACGGATTACCTTCCGTTTATAATTCAACCGAATATTTTATTGCCAAACATGCCTTAAGTTTTGGAGCACGCCATACCCTGGAGCCATTATATTTCATTTATCCGTCGTTTTATTCATATTTTATTGCTGTGTTATTTGGATTTTATTATCTGGTGGGTCATCTTGGCGGGGCATTTCCGACAACGGCGGATTTCGCAGTTCAATTTTTTGTAAATCCAACCCAGTTTTATCTAATTGGCCGTATCAGCAATGCAATCATTTTTGTTATAACGCTTATTATTTTTTATAAGATTACCCGTTATTATCTCAATGTAAAAAATGGATTTTTACTCTCTCTCCTGTTTTTATTTAGTTATAATATACAGTCCTTTACTTTCTGGATGGTTCCAGATGGCTTGCTTTTATTGGGAACCGTTATTGTTCTCTTCTTTATAGTAAAATTAGAAAAACTGGGATTATCTAATTTTGAATTAATTTTAGCTTCACTTGTTTGCGGACTCACAATCTCCGCAAAATATAATGCTGGTTTTCTTGCTCTCGGCTGGTTAACTGCGGTCTGGCTTTTCTCAGCAAAAGCTCTGAAGATAAAAATAGGGAAAGCAATTTTTTCCGCCTCCAGCATTCTTGCCGGCTTTGTAATAGGATCTCCTTATTGGATCATAAAAGTTAACAGATTTGCTGAAGGATTTGGTATGATTTCATCCCAGTCACGCTATGCCTATAATTTTGAAACCGGTAGTCCTTATCTTTGGGAAATTCAAAAATTAATCAGCTCGGAATGGCTGCTTGGATTGCTTTTTGTATTGCTTCTTCTTTCCCTCCTATTTCATTATAAGAGGTACTTTATCCCTTTCACCCTTATGATTATCCCGACATTCTTGCTGGTTGGAAGTTGGGAAAAAAAAGGATTGGACTATCTGCTAATTATTTTTCTGGCATTATTAGTTGTTTTCCTCGTGTTAATTGATAGGTATGGTAATAAATTTCTAACTGATTCCCGGTTAATATATATACTGACTCCCATTCTGATCCTAAATGGTGCACGATTGTTTTTTCATGACTATCAGAAAGGACAGAAAGATACGCGAGAAATGACTGGAGCCTGGATCATGCAAAACTATCCACCTGGTACCCGGATCTGTTATGACCATTATCATTATGATATCGATTTAATTGATGTCAATCGGTTTTTAGATTATGGTGCGGGAAGCCGATATCTGGACGATAATATTCGTAATAAATTGGAAAAATTAAGAAATGCCCCGAATAATTATTCATTTATTTCTTCACAAAATAAGTTAAATGAGATAGATTTACCGGACAGTTTGTTTACAATTCTGAAAAAAGATACATTTTTAAGACAAGCATTTCTTCATCCCCATAAAAGTCTGGCTGAACTTAGACAAGAGAATGTAAAATTATTGATCCTGAACAGTGATACTTATCTGAAATTTTTAAATAATCCGCCACCGGATTCTTCTAATCCACTAAGATCGGATTTTTTGTTCCGGAGATATTTTTACCAAACAGTCTTAAAGGACATGTCACCAATTAAAAAATTCCAGCCGGATTTTTATCACCTGGGCCCGGCAATTCAAATCTTTGATTTGGAGGAAAAAAACCGATGGAATTAAGAATAGGGACTAGCGGTTATAGCTATGAGGATTGGCGAACCGTATTTTATCCGGAAGATCTCCCCAAAGGGAAAATGCTTGAATACTATTCCAAATTTTTTGATTGTGTGGAAATAAACTCAACTTACTATAAAATCCCGCATCAAAGAGTTTTTTCTCATATGGTTGATAAAACGCCGGATCAATTTCAATTTATCATAAAAACCAACAAAAGTACCACTCATGAAAGAAAATCCAACCGGGAAGCTATTCTTCAATTATTGGACGCAATACAACCATTAGTTGATGCAAATAAATTTTCAGGATTTTTGGCACAGTTTCCTTATTCCTTTAAAAATACCCCGCAAAATAGAGAATACCTTTCCGAGAGTAAATCCTATATTGGTGATAATCCACTTTTTGTTGAATTTAGAAATTGGACCTGGGATAACACTGAGGTTTTCGACTTTTTAAGAACGATAAAAATTAATTACGTGAATGTGGATGAACCTCGTTTGAAAGGTTTATTAGTTCCGCAAAATGAAGTTACCGGAGCATTCGGATACGTACGACTTCACGGACGTAACTCTGCCAACTGGTGGAAAGGAACAAATATTACACGGTATAATTATTCCTACTCTGAATCTGAACTGGAGGAGTGGCTCATCCGGATTGCCCGGCTACTTAAAATGTCATATAAAACATATATTTTCTTTAACAACCATCCTCAGGGTCAGGCTGTAAAGAATGCCAACATGCTCAAAGAGATCATTGCACGTCAAATTGACCTTCTGAAAAAATGACAGATTTTATTAATGGATACATCACTATATCCAACTTAATCTGACAAAATTTAATATTCTCTGAAAAATTTTCAATTCATTCAAAAGAGCATCTCAGGGATAGTCTTTTTATTATTCCTTGATTTTCAATGATTTAAATAAAGTTTCGAATTATTGGCATGTACTTTGTCTTATATAATAACAGAATGAAAAAGGAAACAAAAATAAAGGAGGACTCAAAATGGCTTTAGTAAGATGGCGCCCGATGAGGGACATGATGAATGTTCAGGATGAAATGAATCGGTTATTCGATCGATTCTTTGGGAAGGAGTTGTGGGACGAGGATGAGCAGTTAAGTCAGACGAATTGGTTCCCGGTTGTAGACATTAAGGAAAATAAGGACGAGTTTACAGTTTTTGCAGAGCTACCGGGCATGAACAAGGAGGATGTTCATATAACTTTCACTGACGGGAAGTTGGTAATTGAAGGTGAGCGGAAGAAAGAACAAGAAGAAAATGAAGCAAATTATCACCGGGTTGAGAGATCTTATGGCAAATTCTGTCGAACCTTTCAATTACCTTCCGGAATTCAGGCAAATAAAATTGCCGCAGATTTCAAAGACGGAATCTTGAAGATTAAATTGCCGAAATCTGAAGAAGTCAAACCAAAAGAAATTGAAGTAAAAGTTTCTTAATTGAGAAATATCGATGCTTGGTTTATAAGGCCCTGATTTATTCAGGGTCTTTTTATTTTTTCCTGCTTTTATATTCCTTAATACCAATAAGCTTTTAATATTCTATCAACTTTTGAAAAACCTAACTTTACTTGATATTATAGTTTTTGTAGAATTATATTAAATCTAAAACTTGATGAAGAATTCTATGTAATTTTTCTTAATATTGTAACCGAAATTAGATTTTTCCAGACCCTGCAACAATTATAAATTTGCCGTCGTAACAATTGGGTGAACTAATAAAGAAGGTAGTATAAAAATTGACTAAAGTTTTAAAAAGGACATTTCTACTGTCAAGATTGTTTGCTTTATTGGTGTTATTAATATTTTTTCAAAATGCATTTGCACAAACCAATTTAGTTGAAATCAGATCGAATCGGATTGGGGACATTAAATTTTCCGGATTTTCCCTGAAAAGCACCAAAAAAATTAAAATATCTGCAATAGGGGCAGGAGAGAAGAAGCCTTCATCCAAGGAACGTTCTTTTATGTCGGACCCCAATGATATGTTTGCTTATGGATGGATACTTAATGCTAAAACGCGGGATCTGGTGTGGAGAATGACCATAGAGAACACTTCCAGAGAAAGAGGTAGCCGGTATAACCGAAAATTTGATGATGAAATTAAACTTCCCGCCGGTGATTATGAGGTTTATTACAGTGCCCAGTTACCGGATTTCGGATTGTTTGATGATGGTTTCTTTAGTCTTGGCAAATTATTCAACAAGTTATTTCAGGATAAAGATTGGTATGAGGAAGATCAGCAAAAATGGTATTTAACGGTTGAAAATGTGGATGCCGTCCTTGAAGAAAGATCAGTGATCAAATATCATAGCGCAGTTAAAGAACAAGCTATTGTCTCACTTACCCGACTCAAGGACTCTGAATTCCGGCAGGAGGGATTTAATCTTTCAAAACCCGGAAAATTTGAAATCTATGCGATTGGGGAGTCATATCGGGATGAAGTATTCGATTACGGTTGGATAGTGGACGCAAACACTTCGGAAAAAATTTGGGAAACTTTACCGGAACGTGCGGATTATGCCGGTGGTGCTACAAAAAATAAATATTGGCGGGACGATATTTCCCTTAAACCGGGTAGTTATTGGGTTTATTTTGTGATGGATGATTCTCATGCACCCGGTTCATGGAATGCAAATCCGCCCTATGATCCGGATTTCTACGGCATCACGCTCACCGGTATGAAGGGTGAGTTTGATCCGCGAAGCATTGAAAAAGTAATTAAACAGAAAGTACAACCGATTGTCGAGTTAACCCGATTAGGTGACGATGAATTTGTTCAGGAAGGTTTCAAGTTGACTGCACCAATACAGGTACGGATTTATGCTATTGGTGAGGGAAGACGAGGTGAAATGTTCGATTATGGTTGGATAATTGATATGGATACCGGTGAAAAAGTTTGGGAGATGAACTATAATCGTACTCGAGAAGCCGGTGGAGCAGATAAAAATCGCCTGGTTGATGAAATTATTACTCTCGGGAAGGGTTCCTACATGGTTTATTTTATAACCGATGATTCTCACAGTTTTAGGCATTGGAATAGTACAAAACCATTTAATCCCAGTAGCTGGGGAATTACCATATATCCTGCTGATCCTAAATATAATACTGCTTTGATCAAGAAGCTGGAGGATACGGAACTCCAGAAAGGTATCGTTGCGCAAATTGTGAGGGTACAGGATGGGCGTCATTATCAGGAGAGATTTGAGCTGCCAAAAACCGAAAAGGTTAGAATATATGCCATCGGAGAAGGTGACTGGGATGAAATGTATGACTACGGATGGATCAAGAATGCCGACACTGGTGAAACTGTTTGGGAAATGACCTACCAAAAAACAACCTCTGCCGGTGGGGCGCGAAAAAACCGAAAGGTAGATCAAACCATAACCCTTGATGCTGGCAAATATATAGTGATGTTTGAAACCGATGGATCCCATAGCTTCAACGATTGGAATGACGACCCACCTGATGATCCGATTCATTACGGAATAACATTATACAAAGTTTCTGATTGAAAAGTGTAACTCACTGAGTATCAGCATCATTAAATCTTATCGATATTTAAAATTTAAAGTATCTCCCTGAAGTAGAGGATGGCCCCCGGAGTTTGCTGCCAGATGCATATTTTATTAAATCCCATCAGGTATGTACTACCTGATACTATTCGTTTTTGCCGTCATTGGGATTTTGCAAGAGAAAAGCAAAAATAAAATCATCCAGATCTCCATCCATCACCGTTTGAATATCAGAAGTTTCATAATCTGTCCGATGATCCTTAACCATATTATATGGATGAAATACATAAGACCGGATTTGATTTCCCCAGCTGATTCCGGTTTTTGAATCTTCTATTTCTCTTTTTTTTGCATTTTCTTCTTCTAATTTCTTCTGATACAATCGTGCTTTTAAGATTTTTATCGCATTGGCCTTATTCTTATGCTGGGATCGTTCACTTTGGCAGGTCACTACAATGTTTGTAGGGATGTGGGTAATTCTGACAGCGGAATCTGTTCGATTAACGTGTTGTCCTCCTGCACCGCTGGCCCGGTAAGTGTCAATCCGAAGATCATTTGGATTAATTTCTATGGCAATTTCTTCATCCACTTCGGGCACTACAAAAACAGAGGCGAATGAAGTGTGTCTCCGGCCGCTGGCATCGAAAGGTGAAATTCGAACCAAACGATGAACGCCGCTTTCCGCCTTCAAATAACCATAGGCAAAATTACCTTGAATTTCGATGGTGACACTTTTAATTCCGGCTTCCTCCCCGGGCAGTAAATCCAGTATTTCGGTCTTAAAATCCCTGCTGTCCGCCCAGCGTAGATACATCCGCATCAGCATTTCCGCCCAATCCTGGGATTCAGTTCCACCTGCCCCCGGGTGTATCGTAAGAATTGCATTTTTTTTATCTTCTGGGGCGGACATTAATCCACGTAACTCCAGGGATTTAACTTTATCTAAAAGGTGCTTACTTTCTTTTTCAAGTTCATTCAGGGTATCAGTTGAATCTTCTTCCTCACTTAATTCGAGCAATAGAACTAAATCGTCCAACTCTTTATTAAAATCCTTCCACTCATTAACAATTTCTTTCTCGTCGCTCAACTTTTTCAGTAAGGTTTGGGCACGTTCGGGTGAGTTCCACAGGTTTGGATCATTTGTCTGCTTCTCAAGCTCCCTAATTTTATTTTCTTTGTTTTCAATATCAAAGAAAACCTCGAAGGTTATCCAGTACTTCCTTTGCTTCTTTAATCCGATCGTGGATTATTTCATTCATGATTAAACCTGATTTTATTTTTTTTAGACGTTAATTTATCCCAGTTCGTTTTTTGAAAATAAAAAAAAGGAATATGAATATTCCCCGTTTTATAATGTAAAATAAATTTTCAATTAAAGGAAATTTCGTAGATCGATTTAATGTCGCAATTCTCAAAGTAATGTTTGAGAATTTCCTGCCATTTATAGCCTTCGAGGGCCATTACAGCGGCACCGGTTTTACACATCCCCACCCCATGGCCCTGACCTGCGCCCACCAGGGAGAAAGAGATTGGTGTACCGATATCGTCGAGTTCTTTTTCAATCAGAAAACAGGAACTTTCCAGGTAATCGTGAGACAATGATTCACGGATATTCAATTCCCCTCGGATGCGATAATTTTTCAGACTACCGATCAATTCAATCTCCTTCAGGCGCCCGGAGCTTCCACGACGTATAGGCACAATGTCAAATAAAATTCCGATATCCTCTCCGGTTTTCTTTCGGATGATATATTCCAGATCCTGTCTGGAACAGTCTACTTCCCAACGGAAATATTTTTTGTATTGTTCAAGTGCCGGTGGAGTTTCTCTGCCTCTTAGATTACACCATGCTTCTGGTCTGGCCATAATCCATTTACGGACATTCTCCTCTTTTTTCAGAGATTTGAAATTTTTATTCTCCTCTTTCCAGTCATATTTTCCATGGAATTGAGGTGCTTCATCAATTTCCCAGACTCCGGTGACGTCTTCCGTATGACCACCACAAATCAAATTGAAATAAGCATCACAAATGGATTTACCTGCATAAATGACTTGTCCCCGAGTTTCTTCAACTGCGGTTTCAATATTTTTATCTTCGAATTCCTTCCCGTAATATCGAAGACAGTGTCCCCAATCGCACATATCAAATGGATCTCCGAGATGCTTATGTTCAATTCTCGCCAAAACTTCGCTTCGGCAGACAATTGCCAGACTTTTGCTAAATTCTACCGGTAATTCGGTTCCGATTTCCGAATAAATGACTCTTTTTAAATAAGATTCAAGTGGAATCTCACTGATCACCATTAATCGTCCCTTGTTATCCAGTCTGAATTCCAGCGAGCTGTTATAAATCCGGTCCTCGGAATGTTCCTTTTGAAGAACCTCGTCGTAGCTCTTGATATTGTATAATCTTGTTTTTGTGGCGACATTCGAGGGAATTATTTTAAATGAATTTTTTACCTCACCGGCGTTTTCATATTCTGCATCAAAAAATTCCAGTATGCCTCGGGGTTGTCTTACTGTTTCTTTAATTATTGTCGGATTGAATTCGGGTTTAAACCGGTTTAAATCCTTCCGGGCATCTGATTCGGTCCGGTAATTTCCGGAAACCAGAACATATTTGGTATTGTTATTTATTTTTTTACTTTCCAGAAAAATATTACCGCCAAGAATCTCAATCTGAACCTCAGGATCTAATTGCTGTGCTAATTTAAGTTTCTCTTCAATTCTATCTTTATGAAAAGACTCATAGAGGATTAAATGAAAGCGTTCGCTCCCAGCTTTACTTTCCTGGATTTTTACCCGCCATTTCATATCAGATTTTAGTGAAGGAATAATGGTATTGTTTTCAGCATCTACTACTGAAAATTCTCCAAAAACGTGAAAATCAATAAATTCCTGATTGTCAATGACACCAATTCTTACAACAGGCTCACCATTCAATGAGTTTAAGTTGATATCCTTTGTGTTTTCTCTCATTCTTAATAATCCGTTTTAGTTCAAATACAAATAAGCCGCCAAATATATTATTTTTTTTGATTAAAATCAAGTAGCCCTACCCGAAAAGATGACCAAACCCATTATTTTTTTAAAAATTTATTAAACAGTTGGATGAATGGTTAGTTTTTACTATTTCAGGAAAATGAATTAAATGCTTTTTCTGAAAGCATTGGAGGAGCATAATCTGAAAAATGGGCTATCCATTATCGCTCAACAAATGTCGTGGCAAGATACTAAAGAATTTATAATATTTGAAACAAAATCATCATAACAACAGATTAATTATTAATAAATTATGTTAATTTTAAGAATTTGATTTCAAAATAGATATTTTGTATACTTTAGCCTATTTGAGAGGAATTCTCTTTGCGTTTCAGATGTTTTTTTGTAATACTATTTCTGGTTTCATATTATACTCCGCATTTATTTTCCCAGGCCAACGTAAGACCACCTGAAGCTTTTGGCGACCAGTTAATTGTTGGGGTGGTTGGAAATACCCCTTCCGTACTAAATCCCTTTCAGATAAGAACCACCACCGAAGGCCAGTTAATCAGGTTGATTTTTGGGACAGGTTTGATCCAACGAGCTGATCGCTTCGGCCAAACGGATAATCTGGTGGATCGCTATATATTTCCAAGAAACTCCGATTCACAGGGCATTGACTGGTCCTACGATTTGAAAAGAAATATCTTTTTCCAGAATGGTATACCACTCAGAAATGATGATGTTAAATATACATTCGATATATTAAAGAAGATGGGGGGATTCGTCCTTAGCAGAGATTTGGATTATTCCAATATTAGCTCTATAGGGACGAGCGGAGATTTGGAAGTCACGTTCTTGCTGAAGCAAAAAGATAATTTTTTTGCAGAAAAATTATCTGATATTCCGATTCTCTCACGACGGTACTATGCTGATGTCGAGAGTCAGGGCTATCAAGCTTTTGCTCAGATTCGACCTATGGGTTATGGTCCATTCCGTCTGGAGCGGTTTGAGGAAAACCAAATTGTACTTGGGGCCCACAGAAATTATGTCTTTGGATCTCCTTTTCTTAATCATATTGTCTATAAATTTTTTCCGGACGAGCAACGTATGCTGGATAGTTTTATCAAGGATGAACTGGACCTGATAGAAATTCAGGATCTGATCACTGCAAACCGCCTAAGTACAATCTTGGAGAATAAAATAAGGATTTTTCAGGCGATCCGGCCGGAAAAAAAAATATACTTCTTGTTATTTAATGTAAATAGTTTTCCGTTCAATGACAGTAAAGTCCGTCTGGCGCTGAAGTGGGCAATTAATCAGTCTGAAATTGTTGAACGTTTGGTCAGCAAAAACGGCCACATTGCTTATTCTCTGATTGATTATACAAATTCACTATTTTATAAAGAGTTATTCAGGGAAAATTATAATCCTATACAAAGCCTGGAATTGCTGCAAAAAAATGGTTGGGAATTGAATAAGACCAAGGGGCTGCTGGAGAAATCCGGAAAAGAGCTGCAATTCGATTTGATCTTCGAGGAAAACTCACACCTTGAGGAAAGTATTGCCCGTACGATAAAGATACATCTTGGTGAATTGGGGATAAATGTTGTCCCGAAGCCCGTTTCACTTAATAATAAAGAAGCATTATTTCACGAAAATCAATTTGATGCCATTTTATTGAGCTATTCCTATTATGATCAGGATCTTTACGAGGTGGTGAAGAAATTTTATTATAGCATATTAAAAAATGAAAACAATCAGGTGAATTACTATAATCCCACCCTTGAGAATATTTTTAAACGGGTGAATGCGAACCGTGATTTACAAAATCAGATCATTCAGCGATT
The DNA here is from genome assembly GCA_964452045.1 of uncultured Calditrichaceae bacterium. Lineage (GTDB taxonomy): Bacteria > Calditrichota > Calditrichia > RBG-13-44-9 > RBG-13-44-9 > CAYVKM01. The sequence continues at coordinate 5,428 of CAYVKM010000017.1, read as the reverse complement.
CCAAATATTTTTGCATCAGGATTCACCAGCTGTGTTTCTTTACTTTGATGATAAAATACTTTATGCGGTAAAGAACCGTTTTCAGAATTTCCGTTCCCCATTTAGCAGTGATAAAATATACTATTATCGTTTAGCACCGTTCGAAAATTGGTTCGTACCCAAAGCTTTACAGAAGTACAATTAAGGGTGTTGGAATGAGATATTTGCACATAGGCACCCGCTGGAAAATGTTAAAGCGAATATTAAAGCGCTATCTGGCACAAAAACTTTACCGCCGGATGATCCTGAATTTTGTCGGTCTCGGCGTCTTACCAATTCTCATTGTCAGTTTTATTCTGATTAGTCTCACTCAAAATACAGTAGAGTCTTATATTTATGATCGGAATATGGAAATTGCCAGAAGTGCCAGTAAAGAAATAAATTTATTTATAAAAGAGCCACTTACCATTCTTACCACAATTGCCCAAACCCGGGATATATTGGAGATGGAAAGGTTTACCCAAAGCAGATTGATTAATAAAGTTAAGGCGGGAAATCCCTTATTTCAGAAAATATTTATCCTGGATCAGACAGGATTAGTGGTTGTAACAACCAGTTTTGGTGAGGAATTAAATGACTACAGTAACTCTCCTGTCTTTTCGGAGACCAGATCCGGAAGAACATATTTTTCCCAGGTCTATTTATCTCCCTCCCGATTTCCGGTGATGCAGATTGCTCTTCCTATTCGAAAATATAATACGGTCGAAGGCGTTTTGGCCTGTGAGATTGATCTAAAGGCAATATGGGACAAAGTTGATAAAATTACTTTAGGCAAGACAGGGAATGCATTTCTCATCAGCTCAGATGGCAGTGTTATCGCCCATCGTGAAAAGGAGCGCGTGTTAAATAAAGAGTCCTATAAAGATTATGCCTTTTATCCGGAAATTTTAAAAGGAAACGAAGGTATTACCTTCTACAAAAATGGCACTAATGAGATAATTGCCGCTTATGCACCAATTAAGGAGTTATCCTGGGGTATTGTGGTTCAACAATCAGTAGACGAGGCTTATGACCTGGCCCGTAAAATGCGGAATAGGGTGTCCATTATTGTGATTTTTACTACCTTGTTAGCCCTGGTTCTAGCGGTGACCACGGTTAAACGAATCACCAATCCGCTGGAAATACTAGTAAAGGGTGTTCGAAAATATGGTGAAGGAGATCTCGATCATCGGATTCAGATTCAACGGCAGGATGAACTGGCGGTACTCGCCAGTGAATTTAATCAGATGGCAGAATCTTTGGATCGAAATCAAAAGAGATTAAGAAGAATGGAGCGACTTGCCGCTCTGAGCCGGTTTGCTTCTTTGGTAAGTCATGAAATACGTAATCCACTGAATGCCATGAATATTAATATGCAAATTCTAAGACGATTGATTACTCAGCAGGAGTCTCCGCCCGAAAAGAAAATTAAATATTTAAATATTATTTCATCTGAAATTAGCAGAATAAATGGTCTGGTTACTAACTTCCTGGCAATCACTCGTCCACCTGAACTTAACCTTATCCGTTCTGATGTTCACCAAATTCTGGAGGAAGTTATCATGACGCTCGAGGGGCAGGCCAAAGCGATAGATATCGTTGTAACTAGACAATATTCTGACGAGCCATTGTACGGAATGTTTGACTATAATCAACTCAAACAAGTATTTCATAATATAATCTTAAACGCATTTGATGCCATGCCGGATGGTGGCCAGTTAAGCGTAAAGACTTCTCTATTGACAAAGAGGGAGAGGACTGAAAGACCACGACGGATTCAAATTTCCTTTTCCGATACCGGATACGGTATTCCAAAACAAAAATTAAATGAAATATTTGAATTTTATTTTACCACCAAGAAAACCGGAACTGGTCTCGGACTGGCAATTGCGAAGCAAATAATTGAAGGGCATAAGGGTACTATAAAAATAGAGAGCAAAGAAAAAAAAGGCACCACTGTGTATATTGAACTTCCGCTGGAAGTATGATTTTTGTTTTTAAGAATAATATCGTTAAATAAACTGCTCAAGGAAATTAAATGAATGAAAAAATATTGGTAATCGAAGACGATTTGAATACGCTGGAAGGTCTGGCTGAAATTTTAGAGCAGGAGAAGTTTTCCGTTACCAAATCAAAGAATGCTCGCGAGGCCTTGGCGGAGGTAAAGAAAAGTAATTTTGATATTATTTTAATTGATTATCTCTTGCCGGACCGGGATGGTTTAGAAGTATCGAGGATTGTGCTGGATCAGTATCCGGAAATAAAAATAGTTATGATGACCGCCTTTGGCTCAGTAAAAAATGCGGTTGAGGCAATGAAACTGGGAATTTACGACTATTTGACCAAACCGATCGATCTCGATGAACTTTTAATTGTTATTCGGCGTGCATTAAAAGAACAGCAGTTAATTTCTGAAAATATCGATCTCCGGGATAAGCTCCAGCAAACATACAGCTTTGAAAACATCATCGGGGTCAGCGGTAAAATGCAGGAGGTCTTTAGGAAAATTCTTAAAGTTGCCAGTACAGATGCCACGGTTTTAATTCGAGGAGAAAGTGGAACAGGTAAAGAGTTAATTGCCCGTGCCATTCACTATCAAAGTCCACGGTCGGAAAAGGCATTGGTCGAAATTAATTGTGCGTCAATTCCTGAAACATTATTGGAGAGTGAACTCTTTGGACATGAGAAGGGTGCCTTCACTGGAGCATATAAATCGAAGAAAGGTAAATTTGAGATAGCTCACATGGGGTCGCTTTTCCTTGACGAAATTGGGGAGTTGCCATTAGGAGTGCAGGCAAAATTGTTAAGGGTTCTGCAGGATGATTCGTTTACCCATGTGGGGGGCATCGAAAATATCGAAGTGGATGTCAGATTAATTGCCGCTACAAATAAAGATCTGGAAAAAGCAATGGAAGATGGCAGATTTAGAGAAGATTTATATTACCGTCTGAATGTGATCCCAATCTTTATTCCACCTTTACGGGAGCGACCGGAGGATATCGGGCCGCTGATCGATCATTTTGTAAAAGTTTATGCTGAAAAAAACAAAAGAGATATCAGAGGAATTAACCCGGAGGCCCGGGATTTATTGATCTCTTTTCATTGGCCAGGAAACGTACGAGAACTGGAAAATGCCCTGGAAAATGCCATTGTAATGGCGGAAGGGGATTATCTTCAGGTATCAGATCTGCCAAATTATTTGCAGTCAAAACTTTCCGCTTCACCAGAATCACCTCTGGTAAAAGTGATAAAGGAAAAAAAAGACCTTGGTTTTCGGGATCAGTTGGACGTCTGCGAGCGGGAAATAATCCGGCAGGCCCTTATTGAAGCCAAGGGGAATAAAACCCATGCTGCTAAAAAGTTGGGATTTTCGTTAAGGACACTGAGAAATAAAGTGCAAAAATACAATTTGTAGTATTGTTTTTTTATCCTGATTTATACTTATCGATCTCTTTAAATCTTATACCATAGCAAAGCAAAAATTGAAAAATGAAACCTAGAAAACTTTGAAGTTTTCTAAATGGATGGAAGAAAATTTTTGCATCAATTTTGGATAAATGGAATAATTAGGTTTAGAAAGTGGAAAACAGTAAATCAATGGGAAAGAAGTAGATTTTAAATCGAAATCAAAAGGGATATTTCATTTTGTAACTTAAAACCGAGAGTTCATGATTGAAAATTTAAATAGTTTGATAAAGAAGAACCGGGAGATTCCGACAATTCGTCCGATAGTTGATGTGATTATCCGGGGGAGTATCAAAAGATCAATTTCTGTCCCAGAATTGATTAAACTCGTCTCTTGCGATTATGTTTTATCGGGTCAGATAATGAAAATTGTAAATTCAGCTTATTTCAATCATTCAAACAGGGTAAGTACCATCGATGAAGCTATGGTCATTCTTGGCTTAAGTCTTTTCCAAAAAATAGTTTTAGCAGTTGCGCTTTACTCAATATATTCAAAAACCAAAAACTTGTACAAACCTGAGATTGTAAAAATCTGGAATCATGCCTTTCTTACCGGATTGGCTATCAGGAGGCTATCGGAAATCCATACAAATGGTAATTCCGGGGTTATGTTCTCTGCCGGACTATTGCATGATATTGGGAAGATTGTATTGGTTCGTGAGTTTAGTGATGAATATTTATTGTTGATTGAAAAAAGTAATCAGGAGGATATAAAACTGATTCAACTTGAAAAGAAGTTTTTTGGTTATGACCATTCTGAAATAGGTGAAGCCTTACTTCGAGATTATAAACTGCCAGAAGATATAGTTTTAATGGTACGGTATCATCACACACCGGAAAATTTTCCACAAAAGGATTTTAGATCCTCATTTATAAAAGCAATTTATCTTAGTAATATTTTAGCCCATCTGTTAGAATTGAAGGAGCATTCAAAAGAAGTTCCTAAATGGAATGATTATTTTGAAAAAAATATTCAATATTCCAATGACGAGATTCATGATATATTAAATTTAATTCAGTATGATATGAAAGAAGAGCAGAAGTATATCAATTTGCTCCTTGGGACGGAAGATGAATAATCGGGTAAATGTATTAGAGAATATTGAAGAGATTATCAATTCGATTAAGAGAATTGAGAAAAATGCTGAAGTTTTCCAGGAATTAAAGGAAATTAGTGCCGAGCTTTCTCAATTGAAAGAATATGTTCAAGAGAATGTTGATGATTTTTTCAAAGGCTTTGAACAATTTAGTACAGATTTAACCCAATATTCCAGACTAATTGATTTCCATCGGCAAGTTGTCAATTGTAGTAAATCGGAAGAAGTATGTTCAAAGATTTTCGATATTCTCTCACAGCAGATCAAATATGACCTTGCATTTATTCTGGTTAAACTAACTGAGGGAAATCGAGAATACTCAATTCTATTAAACCCAGAAGAGGAGAAAGCACGGATTCAAAAGTTCATTCGGAATTCAGACTTATCTTTTCTGAAAGCTTACCTTGAGAAAAATAATTCTGCCATAAGTAATTTAGATCTGGATGATCCGAAAAGACTAAACTGGAAGTCATTAGGTTTATCAAAAGCCATTCTGTTTCCATTGTCCGTACAGGGAAAAAACATTGGTACAGGTTTTTTATTAAGGAGAGAAAAGGAATTTCAACCTCAGGAAGTTGCATTTGTAAACTTACTTTTAGGTCTCATCTCCGTGGTAATTTACCAAAATAAATATTATGACGTGCTTAAAGAAAAATTGACTAAAAAATCTGCCTTAAAACAAATTGAGGTGGATTCATCATTTAAGAGGTACATAGATAATGGCCCTCTTTCGCTCTTTATATTGGATTCAAATAAAATAATTCTGCAAACCAATAAGGCAGCGATCTCGACATGGCAAAAAAATGGTAATCCGGTGGGAGAGAATTTCCTGGAAATTGTACCTGAGG
>CAYVKM010000016.1:13459-54960 GCA_964452045.1 uncultured Calditrichaceae bacterium | reverse complement strand
GTCTGCAGAATATGATGAGAGTTCTTTGCATCAAGATTTGCAGTTGGTTCATCTGCCAGGACTATTTCCGGTGTTTTTACGATTGCCCGGGCAATTGCCACTCTTTGGCATTGACCGCCGGACAACTGGTTTGGTTTTGAGTTTGCCCGATCAGCAAGACCAACCCATTCCAGCGCATCCATTACTCTTTCTTTTCTATCGCCTGAAGAAAGTTCCAGCAGCAGAAGTGGGAATTCAACATTTTCAAATACGGTGTATACCGGTAGCAGATTAAAAGTCTGGAAAATAAATCCGATGTGTTTATTGCGCAAAAGGGCAGCCTGCTTGTGAGTCAGTGTCTCAATTTTCTTATCCAGAACCATAGCACTACCCCTGGTTGGTATGTCGAGTGAGCCGATGATATTAAGCAAAGTGGTCTTGCCGGAACCGCTTGGTCCTACCAGTCCGGCAAATTCTCCTCGGGCAATTTTTAGGTCTATTTCATTGAGCGCTACCAACTCATACTGGCCCATGGGATAAATTTTTACCAATTTTTCAGTTTTTATCAGAACATTATTTTCCATTTTCACCCTAACTTATAAAAACGATTTAAGATAAATTGAACACATTCTTAATGATTGAATACTGCCATTAACTGAAATCCTTTACCGGTAAAGAGGTTGTTTCCTGCCTGGCTCTGGTAAAGCTGGTACTGATCCGGGTTCCAGAATACCATTAGGTGAAAAGACCAGTGATCATAAGTTCTTCGCCAGTTTATAAAGCGATAATAACTCTCATTTTCCCAGTCATAATATAAGATACCTTCTACACGATCCAATAATCCTATCGGGTAATTAAAAGAACCTGCGGTAAATTTTATACCCTGACCGGATTTAAATGCTTCCTCACTGTTCTCAAGCTGAAAATGTTCGCCCAGAATTGTCAATCCATTACCGATGTCGAAGGTGTAATCTGATCCTACTGTAAAAGCACTGCGCCAATCATAGATCAGCAGATCCGTGTTCTGATGGGTCAGTGTATATTCGAACCAAAGTCCTAGTTCCAGATTCCATTTCCCGTCCAGCGCTATTCGGTTTTCTTCTGCCTCATGACCGATTTTACTCATAATGGGAAAAGTAAAAGTATCGAATTTTATTTTGCGATGATGAATGGTAAGACCAAATTCTCCATTGAAAACCGGTATTTGAAATCTTCCTCCAAATTCCGGTGCATCTTTAACAGTTTTATAAAACTCCCATCCCTTGAGATCTTCGTTTCCGTATAATCCCCAGATCCATATGTTGGTGTTATTTAAAAAATAGAAACGGGCTAATAGGGCATATACGCCATCGGTAATCTGGAGGGGATCGCGCGGATCGATGGAGTCGAACCACATTAAAGGCCTGAATAATGTGGCCGATCCGAAATTTATTTTTTGTAAACCTGCCCGCAGTTCGAATTGCGCTGTACTGAATCTTATCCAGGCACGATAGGGAGTTATATCATTGTCGGAGTCAACATCCTTCAGCTTTTGAAATTGTCCGGAATGGTACGCGTTCAGGGACAATTCACTGTCCAGGAATCTACTGCCCCAATTAAATCCCAACGCGGCGGAAGGGATGTATCGAATCCCGTAGAGTTGCTGGGTTTCAATGCTCCGGCTGTATCCCATCCGGGCGGATAATTGACCACGAAAATCCAATGATGATGTAGATGCAACACAGACAATGCTAAAAAAGACAAAACCTGTGAGAGCAATTCTCATAATTTTATCGCTATATGATTTTATTCACGACCCTTCTTATTTACAAAATAAATGTTATCAAAATCAAGTAAAATTGTTTAAGGTTGTGATTAAAATTTCATAAGAAACAAAGATTATCGATAAATTTGTGACAAAATCCATCTGCCAGTATATTCACTCATTTGTTATTAGAAGACTAATAGCATGGCAGATAATTGCAGATAAAAATTGGATCGGAATTATTCTGTAAAAGGAATAAAGTGGTGTTAACCAGGTATTGAAAAAGGGCGATACTTTCTATCCCTGGGCGCATCATTAACGCGGAGATTGCCTATCCCGCACCTGCGGGATCGCAATGACTGGTTTAGATTTATTAAGAAAACTAAATATCTATTCTAGATCAAGAACCGGATAGGTACCGGGCAGTAGCATGGGCAATGGATGTCCCGGTCTTTCGCTTACCATTTTGAGATAAATATAAACCGGATCATTTTTAATCCGGGTAATCTCCAGGGAACTCCGGGGATTGAGATCAATTAATCCCAGGTACTCCGGAATCTCAACCAGCTCAACATCTGCATCAGGTTTAATTCCTGCTTTGTATTTTGCCATGGCAATAGCGGTCATCATGCCACCGATCTCGTCAACCAGCCCCAGCGAGAGACCCTCCAGCCCGGAATAAAAATGACCCTGGCCGATCTTTTTAACCGAATCAACCGGCAGATCCCGCCCGGCCGCTACCTTCCCCACGAAATCGTCATAATATTTTAGGATAATTTCTTTAACCCTGGCCTGTTCCTCTTCGGTGAGGTTACGGGCGGGTATTTCCAGTCCGGTAAAGGGCAGACCAGCTCCGAATCCAAGATCAGCATGCGCACCGCGTTTGACAAAATCCGAGGTCATCCCCAGCTTCTCGGTAAAACTTTTATTGTACAGCCATCCCCCGATAACCCCAATTGATCCGGTGATGGTTGAAGGTCCGGCGATAATTTCATTCCCGTACATGGATATCCAGTAGCCGCCGGAACCGGCCACCTGTCCCTGGCTGACGATCACCGGTTTCTTCTGTTTGCATTTCTTGATGGCTTCGGCTACCAGATCGCTGGCCATACCGTCTCCTCCTGGGGAATCGGCCCGAAATACAATCGCCTTTACACTTTTGTCTTTTGCCAGAGCTAGCAGTTTTTGCTCCAGCCAGCGCGCTTTAATGCCCTGATCCATGGCGCATTCTCCAATGGCGTAGACCACGGCGATTCTTGGCTTTGCGCCCCAGTTATCGGTGACAATTTTATCGTCCCTCAATCTGTCTGAAGAGATCCCGAGCGCCTTATGATCCAGAACTTTATTCATTATCGCCCCAACTGCTGACCAGCGAGCCAGGGTATCCACCAGACCTAATTTCAGGGCCTGGTCCGAGAGGATAAAAACCTGGTTGTTTATAATATCATCAAATTTTTGTAGATCAAGTCCACGACTCTCACAGATGTCCGACCGGACACTCTGGTAGAGATCGTCCACATAAGCCTGGCGTTGTTCCCGGTCCGGCGGGGACATATTCTCCCGGCTCAAAGGTTCCGCGGCAGATTTGTATTTAAAATAGCGCCATTCCTCAAAACCCAGTCCGACTTTGGCCAACGTTTCCTTAAAATAGGTGAGACCCTGTAAATATCCCGGCAGGGTTAAATCTCCCTCCGGATCCAGTACCACTAAATCCGCTACGCTGGCCAGATGATAACGGGTCATCTCCGCCCGGTCCATAAAAACGACAACCTTTATTCCCGATTTTCGGGCATCCTGCAGTGCCTGGCGGATTTCCCAGGCATGTTCGGGAAGTACCCGCAGGGAAGATAGATTCAGAGCAATGGCACCCAACGTGGGATCATCTTTTGCCCGTTTGATATCCTCCAAAATATCCAGTAGCGGGTGGGTCTGATTATCGAATAAGCGATATTTGTGATACCTCACTATACCCTTGAGATTCATTTTAAGATACTGGCGGTCTTTCATGATTATTCCCGGAAATACACTTGGTTTACGGTTGCCAGTCCGGATCATATAGGAAGTGTTGCTGTAAGATTGATTTGTATTGTAGTGAGCCTGGGATGCGATACCGCCTCTTCCCAAATTTATGTTAAGACCCAGGGTAAATGCTTCGCTGCTAAAATAGCGTCCTATCAGATCGATTCCGTCCACCAGTTTAATTGTGGCTCCGGCGCTCCATGGTGCATCGGAAAATTTCATTTCTTTCTGTAAAGCGCCATCGGCAAACAAAGTAAGCCAAGGATTCCCCAAGGGACGAATCCCGATTTCCGCCATTCCCTCCTTGGCTGAACTTTTTAAAGACCAGTAGCCTACGATGCCCAGTGAGAGATAGGGAAACGGCCGGTAAATAGTACCGGTGCTTAAAATACGCTCCCGGCCCAGAGCACTAAAGTCCCCGGACGACCAGCCATAGCCGAATCCCCAGGCGCTTTTTTCTGAGCCGAAACCGAGCGAAAGGCGATAATCTGTAACGGTGATATCCGGTTGGGGATGCTGCCGGTAGACGCCAAAGCCCAGGCCATGTACTCCGGCAAAAAATCCCCAATCATTAAAGGAGAAAGCATCTGTGCCATCGGTATTCCAGTAAAACCTGGATTCCTCAGTGCCATAAAGCCGGAGAACCGCAGGATTAACGAATCCCAATAATCCATCCTGGAAAACACCCGGTGGGGCCATTAGAAAAGTATATTGGTTGTAATAATCCGGGATTGGTTGTGTATAAATTTCCGGTCCGAAGAGAAAAAAGATACTAATGATTAGTTGAGGTAGCAATCTTCTCATGGTGGCCTCTCCATTTTTTTCAAAATCATTCTGTGAAATATATTCCGGGTGCCAATATTAAACAAGGAAAACTTATCGTAATCAGCCCGGTTTTATTAATGAAAAAAATGTTCTAAAAAATAAATTATCTTGAAATATTTAACACATTGTCATAACTTTTTCCCCTATTTAGAATGAAAGATGTGATGATAAAAAGTATTGAATGGAACGGGGATCATTTACGCATTATCGATCAGACCAGGATCCCCGGAAAACTTACCTATCTTGATCTATTCACAGCCGAAGATATTTATGATTCAATTCGAAGACTTAGCGTTCGTGGGGCACCTGCAATCGGTGTGGCAGCCGCTTACGGTCTCTACTTGGGTATGAAAGGCAAATCGTCCAAAGACCGGAATGATTTTCTAAAAAAGACAACTTCAGTGGCGGATTATCTCTCCGGTGCCCGACCCACGGCGATTAATTTGAACTGGGCACTCAGCAGCATTATAAACAGAATTAGAGAACTGCAGCTCGATCCGGATGAATTGCTGGTTGAGGTGCTTAATCTTGCCCGAGAAATCCATCAGGATGACATTGATCGGTGCGAACACATCGGTCGGTTTGGAGCAACCCTGATAAAATCCGGCGATACTATCCTGACCCACTGTAATACCGGGGCCCTGGCTACCGCGGGGATCGGAACGGCCTTAGGGGCTGTTTATACTGCTTTCCAGCAGGGTAGGCCGATAGATGTAATGGTGGACGAGACCCGTCCTTTATTGCAGGGTGCCCGCCTCACCATGTGGGAGCTCGACCAGGCAGGTATTCCGGCCACGCTGATTACTGATAGTATGGCCGCCTATGCCATGCAAAAAGGTAAAGTGGATCTGGTGCTGGTGGGTGCGGACCGGATTGCGGCAAACGGGGATGTGGCCAATAAAATCGGAACATATCAGCTGGCAATTGCCGCACACTACCATAGTATACCTTTCTACGTTACCGCACCATTATCCAGCTTCGATCTGTCTCTTTCCGATGGCGATCAGATTCCAATCGAAGAAAGGGCGGGTGAGGAAGTTGGGATTATCTGGGATCAGTTAAAAATCACCACACCCAATGCAAAATACTGGAATCCGGCCTTCGATGTAACCCCGTCCGAAATGGTACACGGTTTTATCACAGAGCAGGGTATTATCTATCCACCTTATAAAGGAAGTTTCGAAAATTTACAATTAAATAACAAAATCTATCTAAAGCAGGAGGAGCTGAATTTATGAAAAAAGTATTTGGATTTTTCATCATCATGGCGGTATTGAGTGTTATTGTGATTATCGGTTGCCGGCCACCGGAACTGGAAGGTGTGGTCATTAACATGAACCAGGGTTTGTATGACAAGGCATACGATCTGGCCAAGGAAGCAGTGGCAAAATATCCCAACAATCCCGAGGCTTGGTATCTACTGGGTGAATTGCAGGGCCGGAAGGAGATGTTCACGGATATGAACGAATCGTTTGATAAAAGCTTGGCTATCTCACAGCAGTTTGCACCCCAGATTAGTCAGTTAAGGACAAAGTACTTTGCCGATAACTATAATGATGCATTAAGAACTTTTTATAATCCGGCTATAAAGGAACAGGATCCTGAGAAGAAAAAACAGTTATTCTGCAAAGCGGCGGATAAATTCTTGAATGCCCATCTGTCCGATCCGGCCAGAACCGAACCGCTGACTCCAATGGCAACTTCATTCCTACAATGTGGAGATACTGCAACCGCGGAAAAATATATGAACCAGGCCATTGAAATGAAACCGAATAACGACACCCTTTTGGTAACTGTTGGGGATTTTTATTATAATGCCAATCAACTGGATAAAGCGGAAGAACTTTATAACAGGGCTCTATCAGTTAACAGTACCAATGCAGACGCTTTATTAGCCCTGGGAGAAATTTATTCTAAGAGAGATTCATTGAACAAGGCCATAGAGCTGTTGAAAAAAGGTATGGAACTGGAACCGAATAATCCAAATATTCCCATGAATATTTCCATTCTTTTTTACAACAATGAGAAGTATCAGGAAGCAATTCCCTATCTCAAGAAAACTATAGAAATGATGCCAGACAACAAGGATATATACGAATTGTTAAGCATTAGTTACCTGCAGATCGCCACCAAAAATCAGGAAAAGTTCAATGAAACAGAAGACACACAATATCAACAAAAAGCGGCCTTGATCTATGATGAAGCATTACCCTTCCTGGAAGATGCGGTCCAGAGATTCCCCGATGACACCCTTCTGATTAATAACCTGGGAGTTGTATATGCTCAGAAAAATATGAAAGAAAAAGCTGAAGAGATGTTTGAAAAACAGAAGCAGCTTGAAGGTAATAAGTAGTCTTGATTTTTACGTTCACATAAAAGCCGGCATAAATTATTATCGCCGGCTTTTTTTATTGGAAGCGGTATCCGATGGCTACATATCCCACCCAATGATGAATATTCGCAGGCGCAGTGACTCCCATTCCAAGATCATGTACAGGTAAAGGATTCTGGCTTATACTGGTTCGGTAGCGCAGCATGGTACCATAAAGTGCTTTCCGGGATACATCCTTATTTAAATAATATCCGGTAAGGAGACCAAATGGGATTGAATAGCGCCCGCACCAGGTCCAGGCGTATTTGGTATAATCATCTCTGTCTACGGTATATTCAAAAAAACGCCGGATTCTTTGCGGATCCAGTTGTTCGATAAGACACTCGCTGATGATGTTCATGTCGAAATTTGTGGCAGCCCGGTAACCGGCAGTGTCCGCACCAAAGGGTGCATAATTTTTGCCGCCCCAGTCCCGATCGCCATAGTGAACACAATCATTGGAGATAGCAATAGCGACGTCTTTTCCCCATTTCAATTGATGATTTTCCATTACCGTTTCCAGGGCATTAGAAAGGGGCACGGCAATCTCATTCATCCTTTCAAAATTCATATAGGGCACTAAAATAGAGACGATATTTACCGACCGGTTGTAGTATTGTATAAAAGGGAGCAGTGCTTCCACAGAGTGTTCGACTTCCTGCAAACTATCGCTGATGATGTAACTGTCCTGTGGTAACTGTGCGATTATCTCCTCGCGCAGGGGCGAAACCGGAATATTGCCATAGGGACCTCTCCACTCGCTGAAATTATCGAAGACGATCTTGTTGGCGATGTTTAAATCTTTGGCCTGGTGGGCAACACCAAAAATAATGACATTTGAAGCACTCAGGTTTTTCAGTACATAGGGATAGAGCACACCGGCATAGCTGTAATCGTCATGCGGACAAATGACCATTTGCCAGGCAGTATTCTGATCCACATCCTGAATCTGAAAAATATTACCGCGTTCCTGCCCGTCTGTGCGGTTTATCCGTTCCATGATCGAATCCATTTGTAAGGCTGTATGGGCAAATCCTACCGTATCGGCCAGACCCCGCAGGTGAATGGTTGATGTCTTTTCTGTAGTAGATTTCTGGCAAAAAACCTGAAAGATGATCAGAATTAATGGGATGAATTTTAACATATTCATCATTTATCCTCTCGTTTGGACAAAGATACTCATTTTCTATGGAAAAGAATAAAACAATTCACTTTCCAGTGAAAAAAGATCTTCCATAAGTCTATTTACTTCGGTACGGGTTGTCTCAATTTGTAGAACCTGATAAACCTTGTGTACTAATTTGTTTGGCTCCAGGAAGTAGAGATTAATAGGGAATTCTTTTTGTTGCGGAAAGAGGTAGGATAGGAGCAGAGCATAACAGCGCATCTGAAATTCATACTTTTTGGTCACACTGGAAATATCCTTTTCGGTGATCCGGTTTGTTTTATAATCAACAATTTCCCATTCTTGCCGTGGATTCCTGAACATACAATCGAAGATGCCTTTGAGGATGAATTTCCCGACCGGCATCTCCACTAAAAATTCGCTTTTCGGCTTTCCTTTTTTCAGGAGCTTATTCAGTTCGGACTTTCTTACCTTTTTCATAACTTCGGACATTTGTCTGGAAAGTGATTCCCGCTGTGCCGAATCCACCTCGTAGTATAAAAACAGTTGATTCATTTTCAACTGGTCGTCACGGGATTCCCGAAGGTAAAAATCCTGCAAAAGTTTATGGATAATTGAACCCCATAATGCACCACTGATATCATTAGAATATTCGATATTAAATTCGGGTGGAAAGATCTGGCTATCTTTCAGATAATAGTGTTTTAGGTATCTTTTTTTATTCTCCCGGAAAAGCATTAATTGGGTAGCGGAATATTCCTGCTGACTTGCTTCTTCGGTCTTAGGTTTCTGGTATTTTAGAAACTCCCCAGGAATAATATCAACTTTTTCCTTGGGGCCTTTCTCCACAATTAATTTTTTTTGCTCGGCGGATTCTGCTTCCCGGATGATGTAGGAATAAACGATGAACTCAAAGTCTTCCTCACTGATGGTGTAGGTATCGTTCTCTCCCTCAGGATCTACAGTAATTTCAAAAGAGTCCATTAGCCAGCCAAGGTAACTGGGATTTGAAGTATTGCCCTTGTTCAGACTCCCCAGCAAAAACAGGTGGTCCTTTGCCCGGGTATTTGCCACATAGAAAAGTCTTTTTTCCTCTGCCTCTATTTTTGAACGGTCCCTCTTTTTGAATTGCTCATAAAGGAAGGGTTTTGTGTTGGAATCGGTTCGGGATCTTTCCAGGTCCAGGGCAAAACCATATTTTTTATCCATCAAAAATCCGGAATTATACTGGAATGGTCTGCCCAGGAAGGGGAGAATGACCACTGGGAATTCCATCCCTTTGGCACTATGGTAAGTTAGAATATTGACCTTATTGGTATCTTCCGCCAGAATCACGGCTTCTCCTTCGGAAATTTCTCCCCGGATTTGCTTACCCACAGTCTCCACCAGGTCCTGAAGCAAGGGCGATTTGCCTTCTTCAAAGTCATAAACATAATGGAGAAATTTATTTAAATTTGCCAGCTTCTGATCCGAATCCCGGCCAGCCGCTAAAATCACTTTTATTTGTAATCCCTCAATCACCGCATCCAGTAATCGACTAATAAGGCCTTGGCGGGCCAATTCAAACCAGCCGGAATAATTTTTCAGGATACTGCGAATTGCATATTTTTCCTCATCTGAAATTTGCAGTGAAAAATTATTATCAGTCAGATGTTTGAGAAAATCCGGTTTAACCAGATCTGCTAGTTGTTCCCGGCCATCCATATAGTCTTTAAATTTCTGTAGCCTTTCCCAATAGGTGCCATCTTTAAACTGACTTAGATAAAAAAGAGTAATATCCGATAAACCGACAAATTCGCTGCGTAAAACTGTCAACAGGGCAAAATCGTCATGTGGATTTAGAATGCTGCGCAGCAGATAGTAGATGTCCTGGATTTCTCTGCTTTCAAAAAATCCCACCCCTTTATAGGTCTGGTAAGGAATGCCGGCATTGCGTAGACTTTGTTCCAGCGCGGGCAAATGTCTTCTGGACCGGATAAGAAGAGCAATATCCCCATAATTCAGGGGAATCTCTCTTCTCTGGTCATTTTCAATAATCGTTTTTTGGTGTTTCTCATCGGTAACGAGTTTATTAATAATATCGATTACTTGTTTTATTTCCTGGTCGACCATATCCGGTTTATCTTCGCTCTGGTCTATATGAAGATGGAGCTGAATCTCGGATTGATGATAATCCCGTGGTTTTCCCGGTACGTCCAGGGGCTGAAAATCCACATCCCATTCGCTTTCCGACTGGAAAATAGGGCCGAAGGCCCGGTTATAAAATGATATCAGGTTTGAGGTACTTCGAAAGTTGTTGGATAGGGTAATGAGCCCGCGGCGGTTTTCCTCGGAAACAACAACTTTGTTATCTAGGTCTGGAATGGAAAAAGGAATTTTTTCACTGCCTTGTTGCGTTATCATCCGCGCATATTCCTGGAAGATTCTCACATTGCTGTTGCGAAATCCGAAAATGGATTGTTTAACATCGCCGACAATAAACAAGCGGTTCTGGTCAAGTTCCCCCAGCTGATTATGCGAAAGCAGAAAGAGTATATTGCTTTGTAAAACATCAGTATCCTGAAACTCATCCACCAAAATATACTGATACTGTTTTCGCAGCTGATCGCGAATATCGGGAAATTGCTGGAGCAACTGGAGCAGGTAAATTTGCAGATCATCAAAATCCAGTGCATTAATAAATCTTTTATTTTCCTCCACTGCTTTCAGCAGATTAAACATGAGCATGGATAATCCCTTAAATATCTCTGCCGCAGATTTTTCCGTTTCCAGTTGGATTGGCAGAATGCTTTCGGAAAATTCCGCAGCGCGTTGGGACGCGTCCTGGTACACAGCTACACCTTCCTCGCCCCAGGTTTTTTTACCACCCGGAACACTGGTATATGCGCCCCCATCATTTTTAGTGATGATTTGGATAAGATTATTCAATGCGCCAAAACTGCTAGCCGGATTTGTCGCAGAAGCGGTATAATTTTCAAAATTCTCCCGAATCGATGGGACTGTTCCTGCTTTTTCCAGTTCTGCCAGTAATTTTATTTTTTCCCAAAACTCATGGTCGTCGATGAGAGGTTGCAATAGATTTTGATGATATTCCACAAAAAGATTTTGCGAATCGGTAAGAATATCTTCCGGGCTATCATATATCATTCTTTCAAAAAACTGAAGCAGGATTTGCCGTGATCGGTAAAGCACTCTGAAGTATTTTCTCAAGTTTGGGATTCGATATTCCTGCAAGGCTCGGGTCACGTATTTTTTTTCCTCGAGATCGTTAGGTTGGTAGGTCAGGAAAAAATTCCGGAAAGTTTGATTCAACAAATTGTCCGTCTGGTAGTCCTTTAAAATTTGAAAGGATGGATTTAGTTGCGCTTCGATGGCGTATTGTCTTAAAACCCCTGCACAAAAAGAGTGAATGGTAGAGATCTGAACATTATTAAGTTGTTGGAGCAGATTAAAAAGTCTTTCCTGTTTGGGACGATTTATCTCAAACTGTCGGGTTATTTCCTTAAAAATTCTTTCTTTCATCTCGGCGGCGGCTTTTTCAGTAAAGGTAATCGCCAGAACATTTTGAACATTCAGCTGGGGATTTTCCAGCAGAATATGAAGATACCTGTTTACCAGGATCGTAGTTTTTCCGGAACCGGCTCCCGCTGAAACCAGTAGATTTCGCTTTAAATCCAGGGCTTTAAGCTGGTTGGGTGTGAGATTCATAAATAATTTTAAGTTTGTGGATCCTTCTCTCTGAAGTTCCGGAATTTACCCGGTGGGTTAAGATCCAAGGTATTTCTGCTTATAGGATGTTATCGAATTTTTAATTAATTCTATGGCAACTTCAATGGATTCCACGCCGCGAATTATTACTTCTTTTTCTTCCAGGTTTTTATATACCCTGAAAAATTCCTTGATTTCTGCCAGAATATTTGGAGGCAGATCGTTGGCCGATTTAATCTGATGGTAGTATGGATCTCTGGCCGGAACACACAGGATTTTGTCATCCGGTTCGCCGGTATCGGTCATCCGCATCACCCCGATGGGCCGGGACCTGACGATTATTCCCGGATAAAAACTGATTTGCGATAAAACCAGGGCATCAATGGGATCGTTATCCTCGGCCAGAGTTTGTGGGATAAATCCATAATTCCCAGGATAATAAACTGCGCTGGCAATGATCCGGTCCACCCGGATGATTCCGGAAATTTTATCCAGTTCATACTTACATTTTGATCCCGCAGGAATCTCGATGATTACATTTACATCTTCCGGTGGATTTGCGCCGGTTGAAATTCCATGCCATAGGTGAGCCATAGAACCTCCTTAAAATTCTTTACTCTAATGATCTGGAACAATCTGAGAAATTCAAAAAAATATTACCTCAGTGGGAAATGTAAGACTCGCTGACCATAGTTTCAAGTTTGAAATCTATTATTTAATTAAAATAAATGAAAATAAGATTGAATCGACCCGGAATTTATATAAAATTAAATTTGAGCAATAACAAATAATACTGAGCATGAATAATCTGAAAAATCTTCGCGTAGCCATCGTCCATGATTGGTTGACCGGAATGCGTGGCGGGGAAAAAGTGCTGGAAATTTTTTGCCAGATTTTTCCCGAGGCTGATATTTATACCCTGATTTATAATGAGGGCAGCGTTTCTTCGGTAATAGCTTCTCATAAAATCCATACCTCTTTTATAGATCAGTTTCCCCTCAAGAAAACCAAATACCGGCATTACCTTCCTCTCTTTCCCACTGCCATAGAAAGATTCAACTTTAAACAGTATGATCTCATCCTCTCCAGTTCCCACTGTGTGGCAAAGGGAATCATCACTCCCCCGGATGCAAAACATATCGCTTATCTTCATACCCCCATGCGCTACGTCTGGGATATGTATGAGGATTATTTTGGCCGGGATAAGGTTGGTTTCTTTGGGCGCCTTATCATTCCATATTTTGCCAACTATTTGAGGATGTGGGATGTAACCAGCAGCAACCGGGTAGACTGGTTCCTGGCCAATTCGCAGCATGTGGCAAATCGCATTCACAAGTTTTATGGGCGCAAAGCTACGGTGATCCATCCGCCGGTAGAGACGGAACTGTTCGAAACCAGTCAGGAAAAGCGGGAATATTTTCTTATTGTCTCTGCCCTCGTACCCTATAAAAGAATAGATCTGGCCGTACAGGTATTTAATACAAATCAAAAGCCGCTGGTCATTGTGGGAGAAGGCCCGGAATTAAAAAGTTTACAGAAAATGGCGAAAGGTAATATTGGATTTGTTGAATGGCAGCCCGGCTTTGAGTTAAGGAAGTTCTATGCCAAAGCCAGAGCATTGATTTTCCCTGGTGAGGAAGATTTTGGAATTGTTCCGGTGGAGGCGATGGCCAGTGGCACACCAGTCATTGCCTATGGAAAGGGTGGAGCCCTGGAGACCATCCTGGGTTGGGATGAGCTTGAATCCTCTGCAAGAACCGGAGTATTTTTCAATCAGCAAACAGCCGAGGCACTTTCTCAGGCGATCGATAAATTAGAAAATATAGAATGGGATTATAATTTTATCTCCCAGCACGCCAGGCAATTTGATAAAAAAATATTTCAAGAAAAAATAATTCGGTTTATTCAGGAAAATATTATTGAAGGTGAATAAACAATTCTTATGAAAAATTATCAGAAAAATTTATTCATCCCTTCATTGAAGATTGCTATTGATGCCATTTCCATAGAAATTGCTTTCCTCTTTTCCTTCTGGTTTCGGTTTTACTCTCCACTCACCTCCATTATTCCGGTTACAAAAGGTCAACCGCCATTTCTTAATTATTTGATTGCCTCATTTATTCTGGTTTTTATTTATCTGGTACTTTTCGGAACAATGAATTCCTACCGCAGCCGGCATTTTTCGACCTTTACCCAGGATATTCCAATTGTTCTGAAGACTTGTGTCTTGGGTATTCTTTTTGCCATGAGTGGTGCTTTTCTTTACCGGGGATTTTCTTATTCCCGTCTTACTTTTTTATTAATGTTTATAATTACCACCCTGTTTCTGTTAATCGGGAGATATAGTTTTCATCGTCTACGGCGCTATCTGATGAAGGGGGGGTATGGCTTACAACGCTATCTTGTCATCGGATCGTCAAAACAAATCCCCTGGTTTTTTTCGCAACTGGAACGGGATCTAAATCATAATCTGGAAATTTTGGGATATATGAGTGATAGAAAGTTGGCGGATGTCAAAATACCCTACCTTGGCACTTTTTCCGATTCAAAAACACAATTGAATAAATTGGATCCCGATGCAGTGCTTCTGGCATTTGACCATCATGAGCATGAAATGATTTTAAAAATGATGAAAGATACCGAGGGCAAGAATATTGAACTTTTTTATCTGCCGGATCTGCTGGATATGATAACTTCCAGCCGGGGAACCCTGGAGGTCGGAGGTATACCGATATTCAGACTAAAGGCCATGGCTTTTTCGGGATGGCAGGGATTCTGGAAGAGGGCATTCGATATTGTAGTCTCTTTTTCGGGTTTAATTGTGTTGTCTCCCTTTTTGCTCCTCATCGCTTCATTAGTAAAGATGAGCTCTAAGGGCCCGGTCTTTTATAAACAGGAGCGGGTAGGTCTGGATGGACAGGAATTTAAGATGATTAAATTCCGCACGATGGTGGTCGGTGCGGAAAAAGAGACCGGTCCGGTGTGGGCGAAAAAGGATGATCCGCGTACAACCACCCTAGGGAAATTTTTGCGTCGGACCAGTATCGACGAGTTTCCACAGTTAATAAATGTACTGAAGGGTGAAATGAGTCTGGTCGGGCCCCGGCCCGAGCGTTTGGTATTTGTTAAACAGTTTCAGCAACAGGTACCCAAATATGCCGAGCGACATCGGGTACGTTCCGGGGTTACCGGCTGGGCACAGGTGAATGGTTTACGGGGGCAGTCACCGATAGAAGAGCGAACCCGGTATGATGTTTATTATATTGAGAACTGGTCCTTATGGTTTGATATCAAAATTATATTGATGACATTTATGGCGATATTCCGGGGAGAAAATGCCTATTAGGTAATTGAAATAATAAATTTCAATTACCTATATTCCATTCGGATTTGGAGTATTTTTCAATCATTTAAATCAAAAAAAATTCCGGAATTTAACCTGTGTCACATTTTTTTGTTTTTATTGATTCGATATTGTTCTATATTTTATTGAGCTAATTAATATACATGTTATCTTCTGAATGAAGAATTATCTGGCGACCTTTACCGGGAAAAATTTTAGACCTTTTTTAACAACACTGAACATTCCCTCAAACCTTAATATATTTTTGGTCATACGGTTATAGATTTAACGGAGCATTAAATTCGATCGTTTCTCTAGAATTCAATTAGTTTGGATATTTAATAAGCCGGTAATTGGGCAAAAGCTGTTAGATTAATGCATTTGAAAAAAATGCCGATATCAATTAAAATGCTTTTCTTTTAACTCACCAAGTTAAACTTTTTAATAGGAGGTAGTATGATGCAATTTGTTTCTGGATTATGGAATGGAAGGAAAGTTTCTCTTATCTGGATTCTTTCTCTGATATTTTTGTTTATGTTTACCGCCTGGGGTGCAGATGGTAATCAGGACACAATGATAAGAGAAAAAAGAGGGACACCCGCAAATGCCAATTATTTGCAAGAAGGTACAGAAACCGAGGCTGGTGTGCAGTTTTTCCAGCGGAGTCTTCAAAAACCCCTTGATGAATTATCCCGAGCCCTCAGAGAGGCAAGAAAACAAGGTAATACTCAGGAGGTTAAACGGATTGAAGAACTAATCCAATCCCGGGTGCAGAAAGGTGGTGAAGCGGCTGGAGATCAAACCATCCAACCAAGTACCACCGTAGGTTATCCCGGTGAAGCGGGGCAAAGCCAGGATATTAAGTTGAATTCTAATAATCCATTGGAATGGGTTACAGATATTCACGTGCGTGCAGTAAATACTACAATTCGTGAAGATTATCCGGCTCTGGCAACATCTTCTAATGGAACTATTTATTGTGGGTGGGAAAATGTCGAATCTGGTTCGGACAAATATATTCAGCTTTATTATTCAACCGATAATGGTGAGACTTGGATAGGTTATGGATTTTTGCAACAGACTGGTGCAGATTTAACTCAACCCTCCATTGCCATTGGGGAGGGGAACGCGGATTCATTATTTGTTGCCTACGTTGTGGATAATGGCGTTGATATTCCACATATTGAAGTAGCAAAATCAGGATTAACGACTCCAGCCGCCTGGGTAATTAAGCCGATTCCCTATTTAAATTTCTGGGAGGAATACGGCAAGCCGGTAATCTGGACAGATTCCTATGATTTCACCGGTTGGTATGTTTACCTAACGGCAGAAGCCATAGTCTCTTCTGCAACCAATAATTTTAATGTGGCATTCTGGCGAAGCACTGATTATGGATCTAACTGGAGTGCTCAACAGACACCCCTAGGGAATAATGATGCTTATTTCTGGCAAGATCCCGACGGCACCTTCGCTGGATTATCGAACGATATATTTATTGCCTGTTTTAATGCCACGGATAATAGTCTGTATACCTTGATCAGTACATCTTATGGCAGTGCCTGGTCGGATACGGTGATGATAAATACTGTAACTACCCTGCCAGTTAGCCGGGTTGATCCCGATATTGAAGCTGCAACCGGAGAGAATAATATAATGCTGGTCTGTACTAAAGGATCTGTCAGCAATGGCGATGACATCGGTCAAACCTATTCCACCGATGGGGGATTGACCTGGTCTTCACTCTTTACCTTAAATGGATCCAGCAATCTGTCTGAATTTGCTCCCGAATTAAATGCCAACGAGGGTGGTGGCAGTTGGCATTTAACCTATACCAGTAATAATCAAGTTTTTTATAGCAGACGCCCACAGGATCTTTCCACAACCTGGCAGGCAACCCCAGAGGTTGTTGACGATGCCCAGTTTGCCAGCGCCACATATCCAAAAAAAGGTATCACCAGCAATCGGGCCTCAGATGAACCCGGTATTGCCTGGGCAGACTACCGTGACGGACTTCCGGATTACGATATTTATTTTGATCATAATCTTTATTTTCCGGAAATTGCGGTAACGCCCACGGCATTTAATTTTGTAGTCCAGTCCGGTAGTGGAACTACGGATGTTCTTACTATCGATAATACCGGTATCGCTGACTTGATTTGGAATATGACTGAAGCGAATTTTACACTTGAGTCCCCAAATGGTCAAAAATTACCACTAAGTATAAAATTAAATGATAACTCAATTAGAAAAAGTTATCAAAACAGAAATAAAAATATTGATGTTTCAATTGATGCTACATTATCTGCTCCGCAAGATAGATCGTCTGAAAAAATAGTCTCAAATGAAGAAGGTATTCAGGCACTTGGTGATATTATTAAATCTTTTGCAGCACCTGGTAACCAACCTTGGGGTATCACCTGGGATGGCGGTAATCTCTGGGTTGCCTGCCGAGCCACCAATACAATTTATCAGATCGATTCGGTTAGCGGGGGTGTTTTGAATTCAATCCCCGATCCAAATACACAATTAACTGATATCACTTTTGATGGTACATATATCTGGTCAACTGGCTATGACCAGGTCATTAATAAAATTGATCCATCAACTGGTTCTGTTGTCCAGAGCTTTTCAGCTCCTACCCCCTCCACTGGTGGGCTGGCATTTGATGGTACAAATTTATGGGTTAGTGGCTTTGGCAGTGCTGATATTTACCGTGTTGATCCCAGCAATGGAAATGTACTCGGGACAATTCCGGCCCCCGGTACCTGGGGAAGAGGAATGACTTATGA
Source organism: uncultured Calditrichaceae bacterium (assembly GCA_964452045.1). Taxonomy (GTDB): domain Bacteria; phylum Calditrichota; class Calditrichia; order RBG-13-44-9; family RBG-13-44-9; genus CAYVKM01. The sequence goes on along the minus strand of CAYVKM010000016.1, from coordinate 37,056 downwards.
TGGTCAGAATCTCTGGATTGCCAATACGAATAGTAATATTGCAGATACTCTTTATAAAGTTGATCCATCGGATGGGACCGTACTCGCCTCGTTTGGGAATTCATCTATTGCTTTTCCAGTTGGGATTACTACAGATGGTACCTATTTATGGGTGACAGCTTTCTCCAGTGGCTTTGTTTATAAAATTGATGCAGGTGGTGAGATAGGGTGTCCGTGGATATCAGAAGATCCGGATGCTGGTATCATTCCTGCAGGTGGCAGTCAGCCGGTTGATATTATGGTGGATGCAGCTGGAATGGCTCCGGGTGATTATTTTTGCGATCTGGTTATTTCCAGTAACGATCCAGCCATGCCAGAGGTGGTGGTTCCTGTCACTCTAACCGTCTTGCCGGAAATCGTTTCACCACAAATTGGGCTCTCTTCAAACTCATTTTCCTTTTCAGTGGAGCAGGGGAGTTCGGATAGTGATGTATTAACTCTCTCAAATAACGGTTCTCCCGGTGCCTTGGATCTGGAATGGGTAATGACTGAACAGGATATGACAGAATTTAACGAAAAGGGTCAAAAAATACCAATTCAGATTAGCACCAGTAAACAAATCAATCTTTCACCTGTACCGGAAAACGCTAGGGATCTGGCAGAACCTTCATCTGGTCCGTCAAAGGTGAAACTGATGCCGGGATATCTACCCATGACCGGATTTACTGAAGATCTAATGGTCTATAATGGCCCGTTCATCAATAGTCCAAACACAGGCGTGGGTGGCGCAGATGAAAGTGTTTTGCAGACTGTGTCCCTTAGCATGACCACTTTGGGGTTTGGTCATCAGGTATCAGCAGGAAATCGAATTGCTGATGATTTCACCATAACGGCTTCGGCTGATATAGATTCCATCATATTTTTTGCATATCAGTCGAGTGCGCCGACAACCTCTACAATAACCGCGGTTAATTACCGGATATGGGATGGCCCACCAGATAACCCGGCCAGTAATGTTGTTTTTGGAGATACACTGACTAACCGTCTGATACACACTGAGTGGACCGGAGTATACCGGGTTTCAGAAACTACGTCCGGTACAGCTACAAATCGTCCAATTATGAAGAATACCGTCAGTGCTGGTACAACTCTGCCCGTCGGAACGTATTGGCTGGATTGGCAGAGTGATGGGTCGGTATCATATTCGGGACCATGGGCACCGCCAATTACGATCAATGGGGAAAATACCACCGGAAACGGAATGCAATATACCGGTGCCTGGGCGCCAGTGCTTGATACTGGATCCGGGACGCAACAAGGATTTCCTTTCTGGATCTATGGACAGGGTGGTGGAGATTGCCTGTGGTTGACAAAAAGTCCGGAGAGTGGCTCTGTATCTCAGGGTGGTACACAGGATGTCCAAATAATGGTTGATGCCTCCGGATTGGCGGTTGGAAATTACAGTTGCGATTTACTCTGTTATTCCAACGACCCGGCAAATCCACAAGTTACTATTTCAGTGCAAATGCAGGTTACACCACAGGTGGGGATCAATGATCCCGGGAACTCTGTTGTCACAAAATATGAACTTTTCCAGAATTACCCCAACCCGTTTAATCCGACCACAACCATTGTTTATCAACTACCGAATATGCAACCGCAATTAACCAGGCTTTATATCTTTAATAGTACCGGCCAGTTAATTCGGACCCTGGTAGATGATATGCAGGAAAATGGTGTATACCGGGTTGTCTGGGATGGACTAAATAGCCAGGGAAAGGAAGTCTCCAGCGGCTTATATTTCTATCAGATTAAGAGTGGCGATTTTGTTCAAACGAACAAACTCTTGAAATTGAAATAGTAATTTATCTCTTTCGGATGAATAGGGGAGTAGTAAATACTCCCCTATTTTTTTAATAAATACTCCAGAACATTTTTTGAATTATCCTCGTATTTTTAAAATAATCGTTTGAGTTCTAAATTGAATGTCAAAAAGTTTTATTTATGAACTATATTAAACATTTGGATAATTTATCATCTGTTAATAAATTTTCGGGGTGTTCAAGGTTAAAGACAGGAGCAGTGTACTTTGAAGGAATTTGAATTTCGCGATGAAGACATAAAAATAATCAGCAAGGTGTTGGGTGTTGAACCCAATAAACGTGTGGACCATTATCGGTTTGTTTTGGAGAATACTAAAGATAAAAGACGTCTTTCACTGGAAATTTATCCCAATATTCCGATTGGGGAAAAGCAGGGGAATCTGATTTCCATATACACCCATAACACCCATATTCAACTGCACTTTTGTACTGGCTATGTTCCCAGTGAATCGCTGGGTGAAGTGATATTTTTTGGCGAGAATAAAGGACGGCTATCCGGTATCATAATTGAAAAGGAAGCCGGTTGTTCGGTCTACAGTAATGTTGATTCTTCAATTCTGTCCGGGGATTTCACCCAACTTGCTCCGGAGGTGATGATGTCTGGAATTGCACTTTCGGTGGCGGAGCATCTGTTGCCCTCTCAGGAAGAATAATGCCTCTCGTTGTTTATAAGTTTACCATTGGTACATTTGCGGTAAATAACTATCTGGTTCATGCCCAAAATTCAACTGAAGCCATTCTTATCGATGCCGGGGACGATCCCGAGATTATCCTGGAAAAGATCAGCCAGCTTGGACTGAGGTTGGTCTATCTGGTTAACACCCATGGCCATGGAGACCATATCTCCGGAAATGAAAAAATTTTATCTGCTACCGGCGCAAAACTATTAATTCATGAACTTGATGCATCATATTTAACTGATCCTGAACTTAATCTATCCGTATTTTTTGGTCCGAAATTGCACTCTCCGCCAGCGGAAAAGTTGTTAAGGGAAGGCGATAAGATCGCAGTTGAAAATCTGGAATTTTCGGTGCTCAATACTCCCGGCCACACGCCGGGTCATATTTCCCTGGTCTATCAAAACCATGCGTTTGTGGGCGATGTCATTTTTCAAGGATCAATCGGTAGAACCGATTTACCGCTTGCTTCGGCCCAGCAACTCATCCAGTCCGTCCGGTCAAAAATCTATACCCTTCCGGATGACACTATTCTCTATCCCGGGCACGGACCAAATACCACTGTGGGTGAAGAAAAGCAAAACAATCCATTTGTGAGCATGTAGCATGGACTGGCAATCTGTTCTGGATCGTTTCATTCGGCATCTGGCTCTGGAAAAAGGCCTTTCAGATAATACGCTTTTTGCCTATGAGAACGACCTCACCCGGTATATCCGGTATCTGGATGAAAAAAATATTAAAGTGGGTGAGACGATGAAGCCGATCTCGTTGCAAAATTATATCGGACAATTGTACGATCTGGGTCTGGCCAGTAGCAGTATGGCCCGGAATTTTTCTGCAATCCGGGGTTTTCATGCTTACCTCATCGAAATGAACTTTGCCAAAACAGACCCCTCCGAATTGCTGGAGACTCCCCGATTGAAGCGAAAATTGCCGGATGTTTTGACAGTTGATGAAGTTATTTCTATCATTAAGCAACCCGATCTTGATACAACATTGGGAATTAGGGACCGTGCTATGCTGGAGATTTTATACGGATGCGGTCTGCGAATATCGGGATTATTACAATTGAAATTGAATAATCTGTTGATAGATGATGAGCTTGTGCGCATTCTGGGGAAGGGTTCCAAAGAGCGATTTGTTCCGGTCGGCTTGGAAGCCCTTCATTGGTTAAAAGTGTATCTATCTAGGTCACGGCCAAGTTTGGGAAGTGGTACTTTTTCGAAAAACACAGTTTTTTTGAACAGAAACGGCCGGCCAATGACCAGGATGGGTTTCTGGAAAATACTGCGTAAGTACGTCGTCCAGGCAAATATTTCCAAAGATATCCATCCCCATACTTTTCGTCATTGTTTCGCCACACATTTGCTGGATAATGGCGCAGACCTGAGATCGGTTCAGGAATTATTAGGTCATGCGGATATCAGTACTACCCAAATCTACACCCATGTTTCTCATCAGCAACTCGCCAAAATTTATAAGAGGTATCATCCCAGGGCTTAGTTGGAAGAAGGTTACAAACTCCTCATATTTGTGTTCAGGTAATGATCAATAAAGTCGAATATTTAAATTATTTAATGGTAGGTCTTGAGATAATTTTATATATTTTAAAATATGCAGAAAAAAAGCCGTTAATATATCCGAATTCTGGGTTATAAATGTTTTTAAAACTGGCCAAACATAGAAAGTTTGAATATACGCCCCGGAAGTATGATCCGAATAAAGAGGACCGGGAGAAACCCAACTTTAATTTTCAGCAATTTCGTAACAGACGTAAGACCCGGCCCTTTATCTGGCTTTTGGCCCTTTTCATTTTTGTCATCTATCTTATTATTGCGCTGTCGAAAATTGCTTACAATTTCTAGGAGATTTGTATGTTTCAAATCAGTGAGGTCCTGAAGCAAGTTCCCTTCTTCCGATCACTTGGGAAAGATGGTATCAGTTATATTGTCGAACGTTTAAAATTCAAGCCTTTTGATGCTGAAGAAGTCATCTGTAAGATTGGCGATCCCGGCGACAAAATGTACATTGTGATCAGTGGCAAAGTAAAAGTAGTAGTATCGACTGATGAGGCAAAGGAGGAGACGATTATCGCCTACCTTTCCAGCGGAGATTATTTTGGTGAAATGTCGCTACTGACCGGTGAACCCCGTTCGGCTTCAGTAATTACCACCGAACCCTCGGAAATGTTTATCCTGAATAAATCGGACTTTGATTTAATTGTAGAAAGATTTCCCTCCATAACCCTGAGTATGGGAAAGATTATGAGTCAGCGTCTGAGGGATACGCTTCAGAAGGCGGCGAAAAAAAGCCCGGAAAAAGTTACTTCAACTGTTAAGGGGAACCTGGCTGAGAAGGATTTGAATGAGATCCTTAAATTCTGTGAAACAAATTCCCTGAATGGTAAGGTACTGGTAACCAGGGGAGCGGATAAAGGCAAAATCTTTTATAAGAAAGGCGTATTACAAAGCGCACAGTTGGGTAATCTGAAAGACGATGAAGCCCTGGACGAGATGATCAACTGGAAGGAAGGAGACTTTTCAGTTGAGCCGGATCCACTGGTTATGGACAAGGATAGTGCGTCGGCGGAAAGCTCTGATTCGGAACCTGTCCAACTGCTCATTATCAATAACAGTATGGTTGTTCAGAAAATGCTTCAGCAGACCTTTGAGAAAATTGGCTATACGGTTTATGCAGTGGAAAATAAGCAAAAGGGTTTGAATCTGATTAAAAAGCTGGAGCCTGACATTGTCATTTCTGACGTCAAGTTACCGGATAGCGACGGCGTGGACTTGGTAAAATCGATCCGGGCATTCAGCTCAATACCTGTCGTTCTGCTGACGGAAGAGCGAAATCAGGAGGATTATAAAAGTAAGTTATCTGAATTTATAGACCTGGAATTTACCAAATCTCAGGAACTGAGTGAAATCCTGCTGGCCGTTCAACAATTGACCGGGAGATAAATCTTGGAGCAGGAATCATCGGTATCGGAACAGCTTTCGCAAAAGGAAATTCTGGAGAAAACATTCGAACTTTTTTACCACTATGCCTTATCAGTCGTAGGAGGAAAAAAGGCTGATTCACTGGTAAAAAAGACCTATGAGTCTGTTCAGTCCTATTATCCTAATATCTCACTGATTCAGTTGCTGGAAGATCATCAAATTCAATTTGATGAAGAGGAAATTAGTGAAAAGGAAGTTCTGGGTTTGGCCATCTGGTTGCAGCAGCTTTTAACTTCCATTAAAAATTTTATGATTGGTTTGGGTAAAGTTGATGCTCAAAGTATCACCAGGGATATTCACGACCAATTGGAACCTCTTAATTTTTACGAATTTTTCGAACAGGCCAGAGAACTGAGTTCCTGATTTTATATTAATTGACCCAACTTCGGGTATCATTTTCGCTCTTAATAAATTCCCGCTTTTACTTTTTATTCATTGAAATTATAATTATTTTTTAAGGTTTCGTTTTGAAATGCTTATATTTAGAACTTAATAGAATTTAGAAGTTAGACATGAATAATATAAAAATTTTACCGCCGCAAATCGCCAATAAAATAGCCGCAGGTGAAGTGGTTGATCGACCCGCCGCGGTGGTCAAAGAATTAATCGAGAATTCCATAGATGCCAATGCTACCGAGATAAAGATTGTCCTGGAACAAGCTGGCAAGAATCTCATTCAGGTTGTGGACAATGGATTGGGGATGAGCGAGGAAGACCTCCCTTTGGCTTTCCAACGGCATGCCACCAGTAAGATAGAAAAAGTTGTGGATCTTGATAAAATTCTTACCCTTGGTTTTCGTGGAGAGGCGTTGCCGAGTATCGCCTCCGTAGCCCGGATTGATATTAAATCCTGTCTAAAGGGTGAGAATCTGGGTACCGAAATGCAACTTGAAAACGGAAAGATTGTCCACCAGGAAAAGAAAGCATTGAAGGGTGGCACAACGGTTACTGTTCGAAATTTATTTTACAATACACCCGCCCGCAGAAATTTCTTGCGTTCCGATGTGACGGAGTTTAATCACATCAATAGAGTTTTGAAACGATTTTTCCTGGGTTATCCCGAGATTCGATTCAATGTGACTCATAACGATAAAGAGATTTATCAGTATCAGCAAACCAATGTCGAGCAACGAATGACTGATGTTCTAGGTAGGGAATTGTATGAGGGGATGGTTTTTATCCGGGAGGAATTAAACGATATTTTTCTGGAGGGTTACGCCTGCCGGCCGGATCTGGCCAGAGGAAATTCCGAAAATCAGTTTATTTTCCTCAACAAGCGGGCCATACAAAATCGGGGGCTCAGTCATGCCGTTTTGCAGGGGTATGGAAATTTGATTGAAAGATCCCAGTATCCTCAATTTGTCATCTTTCTGAACACGCCGCCAAGTTTTGTGGATATCAATGTTCATCCCACCAAAATGGAAGTCCGCTTCTCCAACGAACGGGCGATTTACCATATGTTTTTATCCGCAGTCCGTAAAGCCATACAAACTGATAATATTGTACCTTCATTCTCTCTGAATAAACTGGACAACCAGAAAAAGGAAATTGAAAACAAATTCAAACCCAGAAATCTTCCATTCCGACCGCAAATAAATGCATTAGGAAATTTTGAGGAAAACGATTCTCTGGAAAATCAATTAACTTTCAGTTATACCGTCCCTTCACAGGAAAATCCGGAAGATGAAGATTACCCTGAATCGCTCTCGGGTGGAACGGAAGAGTCGGTTGAACAGCCCAGCCTTTGGCAGGTACATCGCCGGTATATCTGTTCGCAGATCAAAAGCGGGCTGGTCATTATCGATCAGCATGTGGCGCATGAGCGGGTGTTATATGAAAAATTTCTGAGTTATCTGAATGAACAAAGATCAGTGCCATCACAAAAGTTGCTCTTTCCACAAACCCTTGAATTGTCTTTAGAAGATTTTTTAATTTTTGGGGAAATCAAAGAATGGGTTCAGAAAATAGGTTTCTCCTTTACTGAATTGAGTGGGCGCACCATTTTAATTGACGCCATCCCTGCCGATGTGAAGGTTGGCTACGAGGGCAAGGTTTTGCTGGAAATTATTGATTATTACCGGGACAATGAAGGGAGTGAATATCAACCTCACGAGAAAATTGCTGCTGCTTTTTCCTGTAAAAATGCGATAAAGTCAGGGGAAAAACTTACTCAAAGAGAAATGGCCGCTCTGGTGGATCAGCTTTTTGCCACCAAGGAACCATACTTTTGTCCCCATGGCCGCCCGGTAATTGTTACCCTCAATTTGGAGGAAATTGACAGGAAGTTTAAAAGAATTTGATGGGTGCAGCAGCTAAAAATAGAGTGGCGATTGTCCTGGTAGGGCCTACCGGCGCTGGTAAAACAGCATTGAGCGTTCAGCTTGGCGGCGAAATTCCGGTTGAAATTGTCTCGGCAGACTCCCGGCAAATCTATAAATATCTTAATATCGGAACAGCAAAACCGACAGATGATATATTGTCGAAAATTCCACACCATTTTGTTAATATGCTTGAACCGGATGAAAATTACAGTGCAGGACAGTTCGGACTTCAGGCTAGGGTAGTGATTGATGAGATTTTCCGGCGTGAGAGAATTCCCTTAATCGTTGGAGGATCCGGGTTATATATAAAAGCGCTATTGGATGGTTTTTTTGAAGAGGATGTCCGAGATAAGCAAATCAGGAATTCTTTGGAAAAAAGATTGGAACAGGAAGGAAGTCAATCTCTCTATGCCGATTTAATAAAATTAGATGAGGCGGCGGCAGCTAAAATTCATCCCAAGAATAGCCAGCGGATAATCCGGGCACTGGAGGTTTGTTTGGCTGCCGATTTGAAGTTTTCTGATTTGCAGAAAAAGAAAGTACCCAAACTAAATTTTAAGGTTTTAAAGTTTGGGATCAACAAACCTCGTGCCCAACTTTATGCAGATATTAATCAACGGGTCGATCAGATGTTTAATGATGGTCTGCTGCCTGAAGTGTCTGGAGTTTTAGAGAAGGGTTATAAAAAAGATTTGAACAGTTTGAACAGTGTTGGTTATAAAGAGGCTATTGAATGTTTAGAGGGAAGCATCGACTTTGAAACATGCGTAAAGCTGATTAAACAAAACAGCAGGCGATATGCCAAGCGACAACTCACCTGGTTCCGGGCCGATGGTGAAATCCAGTGGTTCATGCTGGACGATAAAATGGGATTTCCGGAGATCTCCAGACAGATCATCAAAACTTATCAAAGCACAATAGAAATTTAACCGATTTAAATTGTTTAGTATGACAGAAAAGCCTGAAAACATTAGATTCATTATAAATCCCATTTCCGGGATAAACCGGAATCCCCGCAAAATAGTGAACTGGATTAAATCGGCTTTTAAATCGACCCATATTCATTTTGAAATTGCCTATACCGAATGCGCCGGGGATGGAATCCGCCTGGCCGCTGAATCGATTGAGAAGCAATTCGACATGGTTGTTGCAGTGGGAGGGGATGGAACCATTAACGAAGTCGGCCGGGCTTTGATTAACAGTAAGGTAATCCTGGGAGTTGTTCCGGCGGGTTCGGGAAATGGTTTTGCCCGTAATTTCAAAATACCTCTGGATCAGAATGCCGCCCTTCGGACGCTGCTGGAGCCGGAAATCAGGTCAATTGACGTAGGCAAAATTAATGATCATCACTTTTTTAATGTGGCAGGTCTGGGCCTGGATGCCGAGATTAGCCGCAATTTTGAGGAGTTTGGTGTTCGGGGTCCGTTGCCCTACTTTTTGGTGGGAACCAGATCTTTCATGATCTATCAACCCATGCCGGTTAAACTGCTATTTGATGATCAGCAACTGGAATTTCAACCATTGCTGATCAGCATTGCCAATGCACCGGAATATGGAAACGGGGCTATCATTGCTCCGGATGCGCTACCCAACGATGGGATCTTAAATGTGGTTATTCTGGAAAAAATGCCCCTATGGAAAGCGGTTCCCAATCTCTATCGGCTCTTTAATGGTACCATCAGCCAGATTGAAGGATTTCATTCTTTTCAAATCAAGAAAATGATCATCGAGCGCTTATCACCGGGACCGATTCATACAGACGGCAATCCTCACATGGAGGGGACGGAACTAAAAATAGAAGTGATTCCAAAAACCCTAAAAATTGTTGTGGGAAAGAATTACCCCGGTTAATAAAATATTTTATCCACCCCTTTAGTCAAAATCAATTCCAGGGCCGATTCAAGTTTTCCTTGCCATTTTTCCGAATTATCATAGACCAGCTTTTTGACCTCCCCTTCCAGCGCATCGGATACCACTTTAATCAGTAAAATAGGAATATGCAGTTTCTCCGTAATCTCTGCAAAGAAATATCCCTCCATATCCACCAGAGGACTAGAATATTTTGCAAAATATTCAAGCTTGTCTTCCCTGTTCAATAATGGTTTTTCCAGGGTAAGTAAACTATCCAGCCTTAGCGGGAAATTTGCTGATGGGAAAAATGTATTCAGATCTTCGGATAATGATAGTACTTTTTTTCCGGGGAAGTGTACATTATTGATCAGGTAAGCATCGTATATCTTGATCTGCGGTTCCAGGGCACCGCAAATTCCAAAATTGATAGAGGTGTCTGGATTGATTTCCCTGATGATCTGCCCAATAATTTTTTTCGAATCTTTTATTCCGATTCCGGTTTCCAAAAGATAAACCGAGTGGTTCAGCAGTTGGTAAAGCCTTGTTCTTCCCGTACGGATTTTTTCCTGGAACGTATTTCCCCTGAATAAGATTGCGGACTCTTTGCGCATGGCAGTCAGAAATAGCAGGGATTTTATCCCGGATCTTTCGGAAAATAATTTATTTAATTTTATCATTTATCTTCTTAATCTTATTTTATCTCACCGGGATTATTTAACCGGATCAATTTAAGACAGGAGCCAGCTTTATGAAAATCCGAATTTATCGTAAAGATAAAAGTGTATCATTACCAGAACGTAAAACAGAAAGATCCGTAGGACTTGATGTATATGCTTCTCAAAAGGTGGAATTATGGCCCGGAAAAGTGACCCTGATCCCGACCGGACTGGTTATAGAGTCGCCGCCAGGGTATTTCTTCAAAATATTTATTCGCAGCGGATTTGCTATCAGGAATGGAGTGAGTCTGGCCAATGATGTGGGAATTGTTGATGAGGATTACTGCGGACCGGAGGACGAGGTAAAAATTGCAGTGATTCGTCATTTCAATCCGGCAGACACTGAAAAGGATAAACCACTAGTGATTGAGAAGGGGATGCGCATCGCCCAGCTAATATTCGAAAAGAATGAGATGCCCGAAATAGTCTGGGAGGAACAGGACAACCCAGAATTTGCCGGGAATTCGAGAGGGGGTTTTGGTTCAACCGGGGACCATTGATGATGTGATGCTTGGTTTATATCTTGGGAATAATTATGTTTTAGAGCTGCCCGCTGATCCCGATCCGGTTTTGGCTGCCCAGGTCACCAAAATTAGAATAGGCGTAATCCAGACGGAATTGTCGCCAGAATATGCCTACTCCCAAAGAGAAACCACTGAGAATAGTTCGGCCAAGTGGTTTTACACTTTGGTTGACATCATTCTGATAACCCAATCTGAATTTAATCACCTCGCTGACATCGAATTCTCCACCCAGCGCGAATCGCTGAAAGCGGTCAGTAAAAATTTCTTCACTGGCAGCCAGATCGTTCAGACTCCCGGTGAGCAATAAGGGCAGATGTGCCAGCCTTTTAGCAAAACCAAGTTGCAGCATTACCGGTAATTTTTCCTTCTGATCGGTATAATTATCCAGGGTTGTGCCCAGGTTCAATAGAGAAATACCAAGCTGAAGGTCCTCGATCGGTGGTACATCATAAAGCAGACCGGCGTCCAGAGCTACACCGGAGGCGTTAAAGTTGTCCAGCGATGAATAGATGTATTTAAAATTTACACCGTAATCAAAACCTTTGCCCAGGGTATTGCTTAAACCAAGCACCAGAGCAAATTCCGAAGCACTGAAACTCCGGCCGGTTTTGTCCCCAAACTCATCGGTTGCATCAAAACTGCCATAATTGAAATAAAGAAGTCCGGTAGAAAGGTTGCCATAATTTTTATACGGCTGGGCATAAGCCAGATGTCCGGCCTGAAAATCCAACAGGTGGTCGGCATAGCTTGCGCTCCACAACCGGTTTGTGTTACCGGAGAGTGCGGCAGGATTGTACAGGGTTGCCTGGATATCACCTTTCAGTGCAATCAGATTTCCGCCCATTGCTGCCCCGCGTGGACTATATTGACTTCTTAAAAACTCAAAGCTGGTGGTCCCGGCAGATTGGCCATAGGAGGGAAGACTTACAAAAAGCAGAAGTATGATAGTATATGTAAAAGTCAATTTCATTTTATCTCCGCTGATATAACTCTTATTATTCATGAATATACACTTTTTGTTCCCATCGACCCATAGAAAAATATACGGGTAAATTTAATAAATCTTAAGCAGATCTTCCTGATACTTTTTCCAGAACCCTTCTCCCTTTTTCATCAAAAACTGTTCAAAGTTTACTGTTTCAACATGGGGAATAGTTCTCTCCAGGAATCGTTCCGCGATTTCCTGAAATTTGTAGGGCATATCACTCAAATAAAATTTGTTTTTGGCGATCTGATCAGAATTCGCGAGCATGCTCTTTTCCTTAAGGATTTTTTCAACGGATTTGGCTGTTTCCACCCCGCTATCGATCAGCTGAACACCATCTCCCAGAACTTTCTGGATGATATTTTTCAAAAGGGGATAATGAGTGCATCCCAGGATAAGCGTATCCACATGGTTTTCAATCATGGATTGCAGATAACGCCGGGCGATCAGGATGGTTGCCTCATCTTCGATCCAGCCCTCTTCTACTAGGGAAACAAACAGGGGGCAAGCCTGAGAAATAACCTGCACCTTACTGCTTTTTTCAAGGACTTTTTTCCGGTAGCTGCTGCTGCGAATGGTCGCTGCCGTACCGATGACCCCGATTTTTCGGTTGCTGGAATTCCGGACCGCGGCTTCTGCCCCGGGTTCGATTACCCCGATCACCGGCACATCGAGGATTGATTGTAACATGGACATGGCAACAGATGAGGCTGTATTGCAGGCGACTACGACCATTTTTACATTCTTTTCCAGCAGAAAAAATGAATCCTCCAGGGCAAACCGGCGGACAATTTCTTCGGATTTTGTCCCATAGGGGATACGGGCGGTATCACCAAAGTAGATGATATTCTCGGATGGCAGTTTTTTCATCAACTGTTTGACTACGGTCAGACCGCCTACTCCGGAATCAAAAACTCCAATAGGCCGATCATCGTAATTCTGATTTGGGTGATTACCTGTCATGCTATTTACTGATAATTAGAATTTATCTGAGATGTAAGACTAAATCGTATTTTCGTAATCCTGTTTAAAACGTTTCAGGCCTTCAAAAATACCCTGGGCAAATTTATACTGATAGGCAGATGTTTTCAAAATCTTGACATCATAAGGATTGGAAAGAAATCCTGTTTCCACCAGAATGTTGGGCATGGTTGCCCCAACCATTACCCAGAAAGGTCCCTGTTTAACGCCCCGATTATCAATTTTCAGACTACTAAGATTTCGGTCCATCTCCTGCTGAACCAAAGAGGCCAGATATTCACTCTGGCGGGAAAAAGCATTCTGGGCCATAGTGGATAGAATAGTATTAATCCCTTTGTACTCATCCCGGGTACTGGCATCTTCGAAATCTATCACTGAATTTTCTTTTAACACAACAGATCGTGCCTGTTCACCTTTTTCGGGACCCAGTATATAGGTCTCAAATCCACTGGCACGTTTATTTTTATTGCTGTTGGCGTGGACGCTGATAAACACTTTTCCGTTCTTTTCGTTGGCGATCTGAGTGCGTCTCTTCAATGAAACAAATTTATCCGAAAACCGGGTGTAGACCACCTTAACCTCCGGAAGTTCTTTTTCCACTATTTTGCCCAATTTTTGAGCGATCGATAAAACAATATCCTTCTCCTTGATCTTTCCAATTCCAATTGTCCCCGGATCTTTACCGCCATGCCCGGCATCGATTACCACCACGTCAATCAGCCACTTTCGGCGTTCTTCTTCCAGCTGTTTTTTTATATCCTCGGAGGGTTCAAATTCATCAGGTTCTTCAGGACTTTTTTCTGTCAGGTCGGAATCAGAAATTTGTTTCTTGGTTCGTAATACCACAATAACCTCATTCTCCCCATCCCGGCTGATGATCTCCTTGGATAAAGGTTCTTTTCTCAACAAAAAAGCCAAGCTTGCCAGTTCGGCAAACTGAAATACTTTTATTTTTCGGATCAGCCCCGCCGTCTTGGTCTTAAGAATTTTATCCTCATTGGCCTTCCCGGCGTAGAGGTCCACATGCAACCATCCATAACGCATATCCGCAGTAACCTCTTCCGGCTTAAAGTATCTCAATGTTTTTATATGAATCACTGTACCATTTTCCTTTTCAGAAATTGCTACATCGGCAATATTGTAGGACTTGCTGGTAATTTGAGCCCGCTGTTTTGGTTCATCATAATCCAGATTAAGGGTTGTTCTCTTATTTAATAATGGCACAAAGTACTTCACCGGAAGGAGGATCTCATTTCCCTGCCAGAGGGCCGGTGCCGGCATCTGATAAATTTCCTCATCAACAATAATAAAAACGTTGTTGGCTGTTACCACGACCTGATTCTGGGGAAGGTATAAGACAATCTTTTTCTTGGTATCATTATAATATGTGTGATATTTTAGGCTTTCAGCAAATTTTTGAGCGGAGATATAGGCCAATCCGTTTTTCCAAAATATTGGAATTTGCTTTGCCGGCTGATCCTCAAAACTAATGGTAAAAGACCCGGCATCAAATGCATCCAGAAGAGGAGAAAGCAATTTGGGAAGTGCATTACCGAAAGCACTTTTGATTTGGTAGAATAGAAAACCCAGGACTGGTAATTTTTTAATAAATAAACGCCGATCCATAAACTCAAAATTCTTCTAAAACAAAGTGGAAATTAATGCATTACCTATGGAAATTCAACCCGAATAAAAACCTAATTATTTCCAATTAACGCAATGAAATACAAATCAGTTCTGTAGTTATTCAAAAATATTCCGAAAATAGTTATGATGTTTTCCGGGGAAGGCAGCTGTTCATGTCGAGAAAAGTGGTCCCGTGATATGGATAATGGTGAAAACATATTAAAAGGAATTATCCTCATTTACCTTTGCAAAGAAAGTATTGTCTGTAAAGTTTGATTTTTTTTGCAGATGTGAATTCATCGTTGCTACCAATTGAATGGATTTATGGATACTAATCAGCAGTTATATTATTTGAAGCAATTGAATCATCAGGAAGTTGAGAAACGCCGGGAAGCTATATTAAATCTGAGCACCTTCGATGATCCCAATATCTATAAGGTACTGTCGTCACATTTTTCGGATGGTCATCCCGCCATAAGAAATGCGCTTTCCCAGGTTTTTTTGGAGAATAAGAACAGACGCAAGGCCGAGATTGTCTCCGATGCTCTCCGGTCCTCTCAAATATCGGCAAAAAGTCTGGCCATGGAGATTCTCAGGAATATGGGGAGCGATGCGGTGATGCCACTGCGCCGTTTGTATAAATCCAATGATGCGGATATCCGCAAAACCGCAGTGGAATTATTGGGCGATATCAATGATGAATCCTGCTCCCAGATTTTATTGGAAGCACTGGAGGATCCGGTCCAGAGTGTAAGAACATCGGTTATTGATGGGTTGGGAAAGCATCGGGAAATTCGGGCGGTGCCCAAGTTACTCGAATATTATGAGAAAGGGGATGTTGACAAATCCTCTATCTTAAAAGCGCTCACCAAGATCTTTTTACACTGGGAAAAAAACATCATGCATCCGGATGTCTTCGAAACGGATCCGGTGTTAGCCTCATCTTTTATCAATACCGTTCAGGAACATGGGAATAATAGTGCCTTAAGCCTCATCATTCACTGGTTAGAACGAGATGGCTCCGAAATCGGAGATGAACTTTTAAAAGCCATTTCCACCATTCTGAAAAATAATCCTTTTACAACCTTACCGAGTAAACTTTTCCATACCATCAAAGAAAATTGGGAAATGTACCAGGATGACTTGCCAATCGAGGTTTATCTTACTTGTGTCAGTAGAATTCCTTCCAGTGATGCACTTAACCTTCTGCTCGGTTTTTTCGAGCAGGAGAGCAAAACGCCGGAAATTAGAGAGGCCCTGAAAACACACCTGCGCCTTTTCTTTCCAATTTTTCTAGGGAAATACAATACCCTTGATAAAAAACTGCGATTGCAAATTTTGAATATGCTGATTCATGATAAGATTCCCATATATGACAGCGAAATTCTGTATTTCCATCATCATAGCCGCGGAGCGCAAGAGAAAAAGGCATTTTTGCAATTGGCTGCGATTAGTCAGCATTCCGAGGCAAAAAAACTTCTCCTGGCTAAACTGAGTTCGACCGATCGAAAAAAAAGCGCTTTTATTCTGGAAAATCTGCTTCACTATGAAGATGAAAAACTTTTTGATCTTTACCTTAAAAACCTATTCCAGTCGGACAAAATTGTCCGGAATATTGCCCTAAAAGGTGTGATTAAATATCCGGGTAAAGTGGTGGAGTATCTTAACATAAATTGGAAAAACCTGGATAAATCTCAATTCTCATCTCTGTTTGATGCCATGTTTAAATTTCCGGAAAAAGTGGTTATTGAATTTTTTGAACAATGGCTTAAGACAGAGCGCGAGAGAAAAGAAACTTTACTGGAATATTATCTTATCAACCGGAAGAATTATCAGCATCTTTCCTTGATCTCCCGGGCGTCCCAGGATAACTTATCCTTTTCCTCAAAATTATACCAGAGATTCCGAAAGGAACTTTCCGGAGGATCCGCACCACCCTCCATAGAAAACAGAGGCCAATCGGTTCCGTTCATCGAAAATAAAATGGGATCCTGAGAAAATGATTCGAAAGTGCTCTCAAATATTTCTCAATATTTGATTGTCTTTAAATTTTCATGGATAGTTTAACCCGTCCCTTTTCAAGATCAATCCCGATAATTTTGACTGAAATGGTATCGCCGACCGATACAACTTTGTGCGGGTTTTTAACAAATTTTTGCCCCATTTCGCTGACGTGCACCAAACCATCCCGTTTGACGCCGATGTCCACAAAGGCGCCAAAATCCACCACATTTCTGACGGTACCTTTCAGCACCATACCTTCCCGCAAGTCTTCCAATTTTAACACATCACTCCGGAAAATTGGTTTGGGCATATCCTCCCGCGGGTCTCGCCCCGGCTTTTCTAAATTAATCAGGATATCCTCCAGGGTTGGTTCCCCCACCCCGATTAGTTTGGCCAGCTCGCCAGTATCTGTTTTTTCTTTCAGCAATTGTGATCGAAGAGTTCGCCAGTTGACCGGGTTAACATAGACCTTGAATTTCTGTAGTAGCTTTATAGTCGCCTGATAGGATTCGGGATGGATCGAGGTATTATCCAGCGGATTATCTCCATCGGATATCCGCAGAAATCCGGCGGCCTGCTGAAAGGCGATTTGACCTAATCCGGACACTTCATTAAGCTGGCTGCGCTGCTGGAACTTGCCATGGGTGTCCCGGTATTTGACGATATTCTCGGCGGTGCGGAAGGTTAAACCGGAGATGTATTTCAATAAACTGGCAGAGGCAGTGTTGAGGTCGACCCCCACCATATTAACCGCACTTTCCACCACAACCTGCAGGCTTTCCCCCAGCTTCTTTTGATTCACATCATGCTGGTAAAGGCCCACACCAATGCTTTTCGGATCGATCTTAACCAGTTCAGCCAATGGATCCATGAGTCTGCGGGCAATGGAAATATTTCCTCGCATACTGGCCTCCAGGTCCGGGAACTCCTTTTTCGCTACCGGCGAGGCGGAATAAACCGAAGCTCCTGCTTCGTTGACGATGATGTAGTTTATCTCCCGGTCATTCTGTTCCTTTATTTCCCGGATCAATTCGGAAACCAGCATTTCGGTCTCTCTGGATGCGGTACCGTTTCCGATGGCGATGATATCTACCTGATGGTTGTCGATGAATTTGCGGAGCACTGTTTTGGCTTCGAAAACCTGGTTTTGCGGAGGATGCGGGAAAATGGTATCCCCTTCCAGATATTTGCCGGTTTCATCAATAACCGCTATTTTGCAGCCGGTCCGAAAACCGGGATCAATCCCTAAAATCCTTCTCCCCTTAACCGGCGACTGCAGCAGTAAATTTCTCAAATTTGTGGCAAATACATTAATGGCATGCTCATCGGCTTTTTCGGTAAGTTCATTTCGGATTTCCCGTTCTATGCTTGGAGCAATGAGTCGTTTATAGGCATCGGCAATTGCCGCTTTGAGATATTGAGTAAAGATAGACTTTTCATTTGTGATATGTAATTTTTCGATTTCTGCGAACATCTCCTCAACACCTGTTTCAACATGTACCTTTAGGATATCCTCTTTTTCACCCCGATTAATAGCCAGGATACGGTGCGGTACTATTTGCCTGATCGGTTCGCGGAACTCGTAATAGAGTTCGTACTCGGATTTTTGCTCCGGGTCTTTGGCTTCGCTGCGTAGTGAACCATGTTGACGAGTTCGGTTGCGGATAACTTTTCGTACCTCTGCATCTTCCGAAACGACTTCAGCGACAATATCCATTGCCCCGGCAAGCGCATCTTCCGCAGTATTTACCTCTTTCTCGGGATTCAGATAGCTGGTTGCATACGCCTCGGGGTCTCCGGATTCAATCTGCTGCTCCATTATTAGTATAGCCAGTGGTTCCAGACCCTTTTCTTTTGCCACGGTCGCCCGCGTTCGTTTTTTTGGTTTGTAGGGAAGATAAAGATCTTCGATTTCCTGGAGTTTGAGCGAATTCTGAATTTTTTCTTCCAGTTCCGGGGTTAATTTCCCCTGCTCGGTAATAGACTTCAGGATGGTTTGTTTTCTCTCTTCCAGCATTCTTAAATACTTGATCCGCTCCTCGATTGCCCGGATTTGCTCTTCATCTAATTTCCCGGTGGCCTCCTTGCGATATCGGGCAATAAAAGGCACCGTATTACCGTTATCCAGTAACTCGATGGTGTTCGTTACCTGAAATCCTTTTAAATGAAGCTCGCTGGCTATAATTTGATAAAAATCTTTCTCAGTCATTTTTGATTCCAATCGATATATATCTTTTAAGAAATACTATACGGTCCGGTGAATAGGCTGGTCCTTCGCCTGAAGCAGAAAAATTTTTCCCTGATCATCCTTCACCTGAACGATCACCTTTACCAAAGTGCCCGGCTCCCATTTAGGACCACCCTGAACCATCATTTCCAGTTTTGATAATTTTGCGCCGGTGACCTTTTGTCCCACATAGCTCAAGCTATCCGACCATGTTTCCTGGTCGTTCACAATCCAGATTTTATCCATCATCACATCTTGTGGGAGACTGGGCTTGTTCACCGGAATCAGATTGACTACGGCCCGCAGCGGTTTGCCATCCTTCGGCGAAACCGGCATAAAATCCCGCCATAAATAAGTTTCCAGGATTAAATCTACCCCAGCGATCCGGATAGTATCCCGGGCTGTGGATAAATCCATTTTGGGTGGTTTGGGAGGCTTTTTCGAGCTGGCATTAACCTGAGCGAATAACAAACCGGCAAAGATGATTATTAGAAGATTCTTAAAACCCATACGATCCCCTTTATTTGAAATTTTCAATTCTATTTTGCAATTAAAACAGGCATAAAGTTAGTAAAGTTTTGATTCAAAAAATCTCGGAAAATTTTTGTTGTAAAGAAATAAATAACTAATTGAAGTGCCTGCAATTTTGTTTTATTATTTTAAAACGCCAAGATGAAGAACATCCCAGGTCGATAAACCGAAAGAAATTTAAAGGTATTTTCATGAATAAGAAAGATCTTATTATTGGCATTCCCAAGGAAATTTACGAGGGTTGCCGTTGTGTTGCGGTTGTCCCGGACATGGTTAAGCGATTAGTTAAAGCGGGTCATAAGGTTATTGTGCAAAAAGATGCCGGAATAAAAGCATTCTATAAAAATGAATTTTATGAAGAGGCCGGGGCGGTATTGATAGATAAGGCCACTGAAGTTTACGGACAGGCAAATGTTGTCCTGAAAATCCGCACACCCCTGGTAAATGAAGAATTGAATAAACATGAACTCGAACTGATGAATCAGGGTGTGACCATTATTAGTTTCCTGTCGCCAACCCTGGAACCGAAGATTGTTCAGAAGTTAATCGACCACAAGTTAACCGGTTTCGGTATGGAGCTCATTCCCAGAATTTCCCGTGCCCAGAGTATGGATGCCCTGAGCAGTTTAAGTACAGTGATGGGTTACCGGGCAGTTTTGTTGGCTACCAACTTTTTGGGCAAATTTTTTCCCCTCTTGATGACCGCTGCCGGTACCATTCGCCCGGCCAATGTTTTGGTAATCGGAGCGGGAGTAGCCGGTCTTCAGGCAATTGCGGTATCCCACCGCCTGGGAGCAAGGGTCGAATCTTTTGATACCCGACCTGCAGTTAAGGAGCAGGTAGAAAGCCTTGGCGCGCGTTTTATTGAGATGGAACTTCCCGAGGATATGGAAACCAAATATGGATATGCCAAAGAGGCCTCGGAAGAATTTATCAAAAAAGAAATGGAGGCGATCGGCGGGCGTTTACCCAAAACGGATGTGGTTATCAGCACGGCCCTGATTTATGGCAGAAAAGCACCGCTTTTAATTACCGAGGATATGGTTAAAATGATGTCGCCGGGATCAGTAATCATTGACCTGGCTGCAGAGCAGGGAGGCAACTGTGCCCTTACCGAACTGGGTAAAACGGTACAAAAGTACGATGTCACGATCCACGGACCGAAAGACCTGCCCTCACAATTACCTTTACATACCAGCCTGATGTACTCTCAAAATGTGATCAATGCATTCAACAATTTATATCAGGCTGAAGATGATACCATCGATCTAGAAGATGAAATAAATGCCGACGCCCTGGTAACTTATAAGGGAGAGATTGTGAGTGAACTGGTGAAAAATTCCTTTACTAAATTGGGAGAAAAATAATGGACGGTGGTCTTATTGTTTCCATATATGTTTTTGTACTGGCAATTTTTGCCGGTTTTGAATTGATAAATCGGGTGCCCCCTCTTCTACATACACCGTTGATGTCCGGAGCAAATGCAATTTCGGGAATAACCCTGGTCGGTGCATTGATCAGTGCTGGAGCGGGTGAATCCGGCCTCAGCACAATTCTGGGTTTTCTGGCGATCATTTTTGCAACCATAAACGTGGTTGGAGGTTTTCTGGTAACTGACCGGATGCTGGAGATGTTCAAAAAAGAGGATAAGAAAAAATGAACCTGCTGATAAATATTTTCTACCTGATTTCGATCAGTTTATTTATTCTGGGTCTGAAAGATTTAAGTTCACCGAAAACTGCCCGCCGCGGAAATCTACTCAGTATGCTGGCGATGTTCATCGCTGTTGTCGTTACCTTATTTGATAAGCAAATTATTGACTACAGCTATATCATTGCCGGTATCATCATCGGTGGTGGTATTGGCCTGGTCACAGCAAAAAAAGTAAAAATGACTGCCATGCCGCAAATGGTTGCGCTTTTTAATGCTTTTGGCGGTATTGCCTCAGCCCTGGTGGTATTGGCGCAATTTATCCGTTACCCGGATCAATTGACCGTTAGTGGTTCGGTGACTACGGTCCTCACCATGTTTATTGGCATGCTTACTTTTACCGGCAGTGTGGTGGCCTTCGCCAAATTACAGGAACTGATCAAAAGTGCTCCGGTTGTTTTTCCCGGATTTAAAGTGGTCAATTTACTTTTTCACCTGGCGATACTGGTTTTGATGGTTTTATTCGTCATTAATCCGGAAAAGAGTGGTATCAAAGATCTGTTGGGTCTTCTGATTCTTTCCAGTATTGTAGGGATTACCCTGGTTATTCCCATCGGTGGAGCTGATATGCCGGTGGTTATCGCCCTGCTTAATTCTTATTCAGGATTAGCTGCCGCAGCTTCCGGATTTGTGATCGGAAATTATGTTTTGATTGTGAGTGGGGCCATCGTCGGGGCTTCCGGCATCATCCTGACAAACCTGATGTGTAAAGCAATGAATCGTTCCCTGACCAATGTGCTTTTCGGAGCCGTAGGCCAGGAGATCAGCGGGGGTGAACATGCAGGCAAAAAACCGGTGACCCGCTACACCCCGGTGGATGCTGCCATGATTCTGGAGAATGCTCAGTCGGTTATTATCGTACCTGGTTATGGATTGGCGGTCGCGCAGGCTCAATATGCTTTACAGGATATGGTGGAATTGCTGAAAAAAAATAACGCCGAGGTTTCTTATGCCATTCATCCGGTGGCCGGGCGTATGCCGGGCCATATGAATGTGTTGCTGGCCGAAGCCAATGTCCCCTATGATTTGCTCAAGGACATGGATGAAATTAATGAAGAATTCCAGACTACAGATGTCGTTCTGGTGGTAGGAGCCAATGATGTGATCAATCCGGCGGCGCGGGAAAAGGGTAATCCCCTTTCCGGAATGCCCATTCTAAATGTTGATCAGGCACAGTCGATTATTATTATTAAACGCAGTTTAAGTCCTGGGTTTGCCGGTGTCGATAATGAATTGTTTTATGATCCCAAAACCATGATGGTTTTCGGGGATGCCAAAGATATGCTGATGAAAATTGGCAGCAGTCTGAAAAAAGATATATAATTTTGTAGGGATTTTTAGAGGTGGATGATTTTCTTTCTATATTTGCAAGGCGAAGTGGTTCTTTTTTAACTCGGTGTTATTTTTTTGGTCTGAGTCTTATCCTTGTGTTTTCATTTTTAGTTTCCTGTGATCAGGCGGAATTGAGCGAGTCAAATTCCCAAATAAACGGCGAGATTAACGATTTCGTTCACCTGGTGGTTGATGCCAAAAAATCTGCAAAAATAGATTCATTTTTTACCAGCAGATATAAACACAGAGCATTTAATGGTACCGTACTGATCGCAGAAAAAGGCAGGATCGTTTATGAAAACGCTTTCGGTTTCGCTAACTTTAAAGAGAAGGATTCCCTGAAAACCAATTCGGTTTTTCAACTGGCCTCAGTTTCCAAACCGCTCACCTCCTTTGCCGTGCTGATGCTGTATGATCAGGGTAAACTCGATCTGGAAGACGATGTGCAAAAATATTTTCCGGATTTTCCGTATGAGAATATCACTATCCGGATGCTGTTATCTCACCGCTCCGGTCTTCCCGAGTATATGTATTTTGCGGATAAGCTGTGGCCCAGCCGGAGCAAACCGATTACCAACCAAGACGTACTGAACTTAATGATTAAATTTAAACCGTATAAGTATTACGATCCCGGGAAGCGCTATAATTACAGCAACACCAACTATTGCCTGCTGGTCTTAATTATTGAAAAAGTATCCGGTATGACCTTCGAGAATTTCATGAAAAGCCAGATTTTTGAACCACTGGGAATGAAGAATTCTTATGTCCTGCGCTATGAGGATATTAAAGAACCTGAAATTGAAAATGTGGTGGTTGGCTATAACAAAAGGGGACGCCGGGCAGAGAACAGTTATCTGAATGGAGTTGTTGGGGATAAAGGAATATTCTCCACAGTGGAAGATTTGTTTAAATGGGATACTGCCATTTACCAGGGTCGGCTGGTGCGAAAGGAAACCATGGAAGAAGCCTTTAAACCGGCCCACAAAGATTTACGCCTGAATGATAATTATGGATTCGGATGGCGGATAAATGAGAATGATGGGGACAAAATCGTGTTTCATTCCGGCTGGTGGAAAGGTTTCAGGACCTATTACATCCGAAAGTTGAGCGAGCAAAAAACGATTATCGTACTGACCAATACCGCCAGGCATAATTTTATCAGTATCCGGAAACTTACCGGACTCATTTGATGGCAATTAGAAAAGCCAATCATTTTTCATCATGAAAAACAAACCAGCGAATTTTAAA